>JBJMGL010000153.1:0-8314 GCA_045807985.1 Bryobacteraceae bacterium | reverse complement strand
GGAGAAGGAAGCAGCTAATAGTTGTCACGGCCTGGCTACCTATTATCTGGGTGAAATCTCGCGCTCGGAAAAAGAACTTTCAAAAGCCGAATCACTTTATCGGCGATCTCTGGCCTGCGATGAGTCAAACAGTAACGCGCACCTGCACCTCGGCATGCTTCTGGAAGAACAGAAACGCTACAGGGAAGCCGCAGTGCAGCTGAAAGAAGCAATCCGCCTCGCCCCGGATGCCTCCTCAGGCCATTATCATTTAGCGTCGGTATATCGCAGCCTAGGCCGCAAAGCGGAGGCGCAGATCGAGTTCGATAAGGTGCGACAGATTCAGGCTGGAAAAGACAACGGTGTCAATGTCACTCGCGGAGCGAAAGATTAAGAGGCACTCATTGGCGCTTCCCCTTGCCGTCCTGTTCGTATTCATTGCCTTACCGTGTTGGGCGGCCGAGTACGCCGGATCTCAGGCCTGTGCACAGTGCCACCAATCTGAATTTCAGAAGCAATCAGCCTCCCATCATGCCCACTCTCTCCGGCCCATTGATGGTAGCTTTGTTGGGACTGCTCTTCTGAAAAGCGGGCATTCGCCGGACGGTCGTCTGCGATACGAGCAAAGCGCGGGCAATATCCTCGTCCATGAGGCGGAACTCCCACAGCCTGTAGTCTTAGAGTGGGCCTTTGGAGCAGGCGCGCAAGGCAGCACACCCGTTGGTCTTCTCGGTGATCAGTTTATTGAGCACCGCTTTTCTTATTACTCCCGCACTGGTGGTTTGGCGCCGACATTCGGGCACGCGCCACAAGCCTCGACCCCCATTGCGGAGCTAGGCGTTTTGCAGGACAAGCGAACTATCTCAAGCTGTTTTAATTGTCATGCCACCGGAGTACAGCGCTCAGGGAACGAGTTTAGCCTGGCTTCCCTGCGGCCCGGCGTTCAATGCGAACGTTGCCACGGACCTGGAAGCGCCCACATACAAGCAGCGGAACGCGGCGGATCGAAAGAAGAGTTGCGAAAAGAAGTAGTCAATCCCGGACGTTTTTCCACCCGAGCCCAGATCGAGATCTGTGGCCAATGTCACCGGCTTCCCACGCCCGAGATGGGCGAAGAACCCGAACTGGAAAATCCCGTTACCGTACGATTTGCTCCGATCGGACTCTTGGCAAGCCGCTGCTTTCGCGCCGGCAAAACCATCTCGTGCCTGACTTGCCACGATCCTCACAGCGATGCTCGCCCGAGAGCCGATTTTGCTTACTCGGAAAAATGCCTTGGCTGCCACGCAGCGGATCACAAGCCTGTGAAGCTGTGCCGGCGCGTGCAAAAAGATAATTGTTTGCCCTGTCATATGCAACAGGCCCGTCTCAAACCTTATTTGCAATTTACAGATCACCGCATCCGCGTTTACTGACATAATCGGCTTCGCTCCCTTGACCAGTTGCGTAACTTCGCCCTATAATCGCACTCGACACTCCACTCTTCTATGTTGAGCCTCATCTCCCGCTGCCACTTTGCGCTGGGCGCAACCGCTGCTTCCTGCTCAATTCTCACGTCCCGCAAAGCCTTTTCGTTTGCCTCCACGAATCAGCGGGTCAAAATCGATCTCGGAAAGGAGGTCGGCATCGTCCGGCCCGAACTGCACGGGCAGTTCGGGCCGGACACCTCGGCTCCTGTATCTATGGCGGTCTTTGGGTAAGAATTCCAGCATTCCTAATATCAATGGCTACCGCAAGCAAGCCGTCGAATACCTGAAAGGATTGGTTCCGGTGCTTCGATGGCCGGGCGGCTGCTATGCGGATGACTACCACTGGCGTGATGGAATTGGCTCCAAACGTCCTAAGACCGTGAATCTAAGCTGGAGCAATACCATCGACGACAACAGCTTCGGCGCGCATGAATTTATTGGCCTGTGCCGACTGATCGGAGCGCAGCCTTATCTCGCGGGCAATGTGGGCAGCGGCACGCCGGAAGAGCTTCGGGACTGGATGGAGTACTGCAATTTCCCATCCGGCAGTTCGTTGGCCGACGAACGCGCCGCGAACGGTTCTCCCGAGCCGTTTAATGTGAAGTACTGGGGCGTTGGCAACGAGAACTGGGGCGGCGGCGGACAAATGTCGGGCGACGAATACGCCGCTCTCTACCGGCGCTTCACAACGTACTTGCGCGGCTTTGGCAGCCCGATTTTTCTGGTGGCGTGCGGCCCGAGCACGAATGATAAGAACTGGACCACCAAGTTCTGGGAACACATGCCTTCAACCGGTCCGGGGCGGCGCGGCCGTGTTGTTGACGGATTCGCGATTCACTATTACTCGCGTGGCAGCTCCTTCGCCACTCGGTTTAACCAAGCGGCCATGGAGAAACAGTTCGCGAGCTTCGCGGATATTGAACGGACCATTGTCGAGCAGCGAGCCCTTATCGACAACCTTGATCCAGCCAAGCGCGCTTCACTCATTCTGGACGAATGGGGCGTGTGGGACCGTATTAGTCCCGAGGACGAGAAGCAACACGGCCGTTTGTGGCAGCCAATCACGATGCGCAGCGCAGTCGCGGCGGGACTCGGCCTGAATATGATCCATCGTCAGGCGGACAAACTCGTGATGACAAACATTGCTCAAATGGTCAACGTGCTGCACTCGCTGCTGTTGACTGATAATCAAAACTGTGTTCGCACCTCCACTTACTACGTTTATGAGATGACTAAGCCGCATCTCTCGCAAACCGCAGTCCTGTCCGAAGTCGAAAGCGGCGATCCGATTGGCCTTTCCGTATCGGTATCACGCCAGGAGCGCGACCTTGTCCTTACTTTGGTGAATCCGAAAGCTGATAGCGGGATGGCCGTTCATTGCTCACTGGCGGGCGGATCGGCCACGGGCGCAACAGGTCGCATTCTCCATCACAGCGACTTAAACGCTGAAAACACATTTACTGATCCCAACCGCATCACGCCTGGCGATCATAAAATTTCGATTGATAACGCGCGGATCAGTGTCGAGCTTCCGCCGCTTTCGGTTGTGACCGCGACCGTTCGCTTGGCGTGAAGGATTCTCTGCCGAAAAATATTGTGAATTGACTGGTTCTGTGAAACACTTCTGAACAGGATTCAAATGGGACATAAAGCTCTTGTGTTTTTTGGCGCGCTCTTCATCGCTGCCGGGCAAACGCCGAATGCCGATGATTTTGTCTGGCAAAAGTCCGTTCAAAAATTCGACTCGCGGCGAAATTCTGTTTTGAAGCAGGTAGACAAAGAAGCCCAGGGTGGTCCGTTTCAACCAACTTGGGATTCGCTAAAGGGCTATAAGATCCCCAGCTGGTATGAGGACGCGAAGTTTGGAATCTTTCTCCATTGGGGCGTTTACGCAGTGCCTTCGTTTGGAAGCGAGTGGTACCCGCGGAACATGTATCTCCAGGACACGAAGGAGTTCCAGCATCAAGTGGATACCTTCGGACCGCAGTCCCAATTCGGCTACAAGGATTTTATTCCGAAATTTCAAGCGGAAAAATTTGACCCGCGCCAGTGGGCGGAATTGTTCCGGAAATCCGGCGCGAAATACATCGTTCCCGTGGCGGAGCACCACGATGGATTCGCCATGTATGAATCCGACCTGTCGGACTGGAATGCAAAGAAAATGGGTCCGAAGCGAGACCTCATTGGAGAACTGGCTAAGGCGATTCGAGCGGAGGGACTGCATTTTGGAGCGTCCAGCCACCGGGCGGAACACTACTTCTTTATGAATGGCGGACGAGAGTTCGACTCCGATGTCAAAGACCCGAAGTATGCCGCCCTTTACGGGCCAGCACACGCGGGGGTGACCAATAAAAATCACCAGGAGTGGGCAGGCCACCCCGACGCAGCTTACCTGAATGATTGGCTGGCGCGCACCGCTGAAATTGTGAAACGCTACGATCCGGAAGTGCTGTGGTTTGATTGGTGGATCAATACCAAGGAATTCGAGCCTTACTTGCAGCGTCTGGCCGCGTTCTACTATAACGACGCAGCCAAGCGGAACTCCACTGCGGTTATTAATTACAAATATACGGCTTACCCGGAAGGCACGGCGGTGCTGGATATTGAACGCGGGCAACTGGATGCGTCCCGCTCCTTGTTCTGGCAAACGGACACGTCCATCAGTATCAAATCCTGGGGCTACATCGATAACGACACGTTCCGCACGCCGGAGTCTCTCGTTCAGCAACTGGTGGACATCGTGAGTAAGAACGGCTGCCTGCTGCTGAATATTGGGCCTAAGCCGGACGGCACGATTCCCGAGCAGGCACAGCGGATTTTGCTCGATATGGGCCGCTGGTTATCGGCCAACGGCGAGGCGGTCTACGGCACTCGCCCGTGGAAAGTCTATGGAGAGGGTCCGACAAAGGTAGCGGCAGGAGCCTTTCATGACACCGCCACGGAGCCCTACTCCAGCCAGGACATCCGGTTCACCAGTAAAGGCGATGCGCTGTACGCGATTGCCCTGGCATGGCCGGAAAGCGGGCAGCTTACCATCAAATCGCTGGCGCAAGGATCGCCTAACGACATCAATGTAAAAACGGTTCAATTGCTCGGGTCGAATACGCCTATTAAGTGGACGCGGGACGGGAGCGGTCTGCATCTCCAATTGCCCACGCAAAAAACGGGCGAGTACGCCTATGTGTTCAAGCTCGCACCGCAGTCTTAGCGTTGCGCCCAATGATCTCTCATGAAAGCCTGATCTAATATCGTGGCACGCTCCCGTCCACTTCGCGGCTCCAGCGGTCAATTCCGCCCGCCACGCTATAGCAGTCCTCGATTCCCTGGCGGCGCAGCCAAGCTACAACTTGCAGGCTCCGCACTCCATGGTGGCATAGCACCAGCAAAGTATTTTCGTCCGCCATTTGCTCCAGCTTTTGTAGTTCCGCCGGTATTGTCTGCATCGGAATTAACCGTGAGCCTTCAATTTTAGCCAGCGCAAATTCTTCCGGCTCGCGCACGTCGATCAGTACCGCTCCACTATCCTTCCCTAATTGGTTCCGCGCCTCAAACGGAGTAATCTCATACTGTTCTTCCATAGAAATAAGATCTCATTTTATGATTTTTCTGGCTTACTTTGCGTTTTCCATGACATACTGGAAATCCAAGAAAGCAGGTCTGGATGGCGCAAGCGGAGAGAGCCGTCGTCCGGTTCGGGAAGCTGTTCGAGCAGGAATGCTTCCAGGACCTCTCGTGGGCTGAGGAGTTACGAGAGCGGATGCATCAAAAGGGACTGGTACACTCAGGCCGTCCGGTCTCGACGACGTTGTGTCCGGAAGTTCTGTCCCGGCCTCAGTTCCAAAAGCTGGCAAAAGCGGCGGACCGCCTCTCGGCTATTCTCGGACAAGTTGAGCCGCTGATCCGTCGTACCCCCGCGCTTCTGAATCGTCTGGGCATGCTGCCCGCCGAGAAGATGCTGGCCAACATTGAAGTAACGGACGCTCAATCCCGCGTGCTAGCCTCTATGCGGATTCACCGGCAGAATGGGTCGTTTCGCATTTGCGATTACAATGCCTGCGGGATTCACCCTCTCGTTTACTCGGATCGACTGGCGGATCTGTTCCTGGATCTCCAGACGCTTCAGTCTTTCAGCAAAGGGCGCTGCAAGTTTTCAAAGATCGGTGGCGTGTCCTGTTTGCTCGGCGCGATCCGCCAGTCCTGGAGCAACTTCGGGGGAAGATCCCTGCCGCAGGTAGCCATCCTGGAGACTTCCGAATCTATCCGCTCGAACTCCTCGGAAGGCCGCCTTTTAGCAGAACAATTAAGCGAAGCGGGCCTATCCGTTGAACTTGTTTCTCCAGACCAGCTTGAGTATTTCCACCATCGTCTGTGCGCAGGAGATTTCCGCATCGATCTTGTGCTTCGCCGTTTGTTGACGCGTGAACTCTTGGCTGTCCATGATCTGTCGCATCCGCTTTTGGCTGCTTATCGCGACGGAACCGTTTGTGTGATGAATAGCTTCCAATCCGACCTGACACAACGAAGGGCGCTGTTCGAATTGCTCACGGACGAAAGTATTTTAAGTAAACTCTCTACCTCCGACGCGCAGTTTATTCGCAAGCACATCCCGTGGACTCGCGTGGTTAGCGGCAGGAAGGTCGCGTATGCCGGTCAGCTTATCGATCTTCACCAACTTGCGCTACGCGAGCGCGAACGTTTCGTTCTGTGTCCTAACGATGCATTGGGCGGAGGGCAAACCTTTGTTGGCGCGAACATGAGCGGAAGCGCTTGGGAGGGCGCGCTTCGGATGGCTGCTCGTGTTCCCTATGTTCTTCAGGAGCGTTCGCCCATGGACGAACAATCCGTGCCTCTCTTTCAATACGGCGAAATACAGAAAAAGACCGTCAACACTTCTGTTCATCTGCAGCTTTTTAGCGGAACCATGCTGGGTGTCTTCGCAACTTTTGACGCTTGCGTTGCCGGTTGTGAAGTACCGTTGACGCTTGCGCCCGTTTTGTTGTTGGATACACAGCGGGAACTTAGCAGGTCAGCTCCCCTGACGGACGGCCACGCGCAGCCGTGACACAAATCCGTCCAGCGTCGAGGGGGAAGAATCGATCCAGCGCACTACCGCCACTAAGTCCAAATCTGGGTCAACATAGATCACATTTGCTCCATTTCCCAGATGGTAGAAAACCGTAGCGGGCGCGCTCGGCAGCGCTTTTCGCCCAGTGTTCAAAAACCAGTTCATGAAACCGTACTCAGGGTTCGGCCCTGTGGGCGTCAGCGCCCATTTGACCCACTGCTCTGAAAGGATTTGCCGACCGTTCCAACGTCCCCGGTGCAGCATCAGAAGGCCGAAGCGCGCCATATCGTATGCATTGATAAACATGCCGCCACCCCAATGACCACCACCCGAGACGGATTGCACCATGACGCCATCCACGTTGATCCATGAATTGTCATAGCCATACCAACGCCATGTGTTGCCGGCATCTATCGGGTCCATGACGTACTCTTTTAGAACTTGCGGCAAGGGACGCCGCCAAACCTGCAACGCGGCCAAGGCCAGCAGATTGACCCGCACATCGTTGTACTTCCACGTTGTGCCGGGTTCGCTATGCGTGCGCTGCATGTACTCCGCGAACGGCACATCTTTGGGCGGCCGGTCGGCTCAGTCCGGCTTTCCCCAAAGCGTGCCTTCCCAACCGCTGGTTTGGCGCAGCAGGTGGTCCCAAGTAATGCGGCTGTTATGACCGCTGGAGAAATACTCGCCTCCCACATAATTTTTTACCGGATCGTTCAGGTCGTGAATCAGACCGTGATCGTAGGCAATGCCAACGGCTGTTGAAAGAAAACTTTTGGTAGCGCTAAAAGTCATATCGACTCGCTGCGGTTCACCCCACTCGGACACGATGTAGCCGTGACGAATAATAAGCCCGGTCGGCTCACCACGATTCCCAAACGGACCGAGCGGCTCGCCATAGGCTTCGCGCGCAAATGTTAAATCGTGCGCCTTTCGCAAGTCGCGCGGCGATTTCGATTCGTGTGAGCGATGAAAGGCAACGGCCTCGTCGATCTTTGCCGCATCCATGCCGACAGTTTCGGGAGCACGGTGCTGCCAGACAAACCGGGAAGGAAAATTGTCAGCTACTTGCCTTGCACTCAGCGGCAGGAAAAAAGCGAGCAGCAGTAAATATTTGGCTTGGAACAATCCTCGCGTCACGCTCATGGCAGACGAGGGTAGCACGATCCTACTAAAAAGGAGAAGATAACTGTACGGCTACTGGCTTACAACATTTGACAGCTAGCTTCCTGGATTTACAGGCGAACTGAACATCTACATACGTGCCTCATATTGTGGGTCTCCACAGAATATCCACAATATCCTGGTTCCCTATTCCCTTTCGCTATTGACTCCGGGGCAGATCCTGCAACAACAGCTACGAGATACGTTACTCCAGAGGAGGGTTAACTCCGGCATTAGGTTCACCTTCGTATCTGTTAAAGGATTTAGGAAGAGTGCCACTGGCTAGAGTGGCACTCTGTGAGCCTATGTTGAGCTGTTAAGCCAAACATAGGAGTGTGAAATATGTTAAAACTCTTCGAAGCCGTATGCACGTAGTTAAAACGTCGCTTCACGGTCGAAATTAAGCTTAGCCTTTATTAAGAGCTGAACCTGAGGGCTGCCCCATTGGCATCCTAAGTCCTACTCAGTTGGTTGTCAATCTCTTTTATACGGGAACTTGCCAAGTACATTTATCTGTTTGCAAAAACGTTAGTATGAACTATGATATACGACTGTACTTCATATTGTGGATCTCTGCAAAATATCCACAACATATTGGCTACTTGTTATCTTTTGAGTTTTGTGTTGTGTTTTTTTT
>JBJMGL010000152.1:0-3517 GCA_045807985.1 Bryobacteraceae bacterium | reverse complement strand
GGGTTCTTCCGTGCCTGTATAAGGGTGAGTTGCACAAGACACGCTAATATTAGTGCCCCACAAAGGGACAGCTGTGAACAGAGCACAGACGCCAAGAAGTAATTTCATCAATAGAATCCTGCTTTCTGAGTAAAGGCGGGAGTTCGAAAGAACAACCCTCATCGAGAATCCCCTGATCCGAGCGGAAGATTCGAAGTAACGCTCAGAGACATATGGCCCTGACTAATCAAATCACCCGGCGCAGTGCCGGACATGCTGAATTTAATTTTGCCCATTCCGGATTCGAGAGTAGGGCGATAGCCGGTACCGGTGACTTGCTGCCCATGCTGCCCATCCACCTCGCAGCTGTCAGCGACAGGAGCAACGGAGGCGACGGAGAAGGAGCCGGCCAACAGGAGCAGCACCGGCCAGGGCGCACGGACGAGCGAAAAAGAAAGCAACATAGCGTTAGTCTCCAGAAGGGAGTAGGTAAGGATGTTGGCGGAATCGTCACAGATTTAAATTTTTAAATTTTCACCTTTTCGAAGTGGGTGATGCTTGATACCAAGTCGCATTCAAAAAATGACAAATGCTGCCAGTGAGGCTGGCTTTATAAGGTTATGCAGTGAGTTGAGTTTGTCATCATTTCATCGCAACTTGGTATGACTACTACGGACAAGGTCCTGCCGAAAGCGAGCCAGCCAAGGAGCAAGATGGCAACCCCGATTCATAGGTGAGTACGCGCCAGCAGGCGGCTGAACATAGTGTTGCAGCCAAATGGTTCTTGCCTGGCGACCAGGAACATTTCAAAACCGAAGCTCCAAGTGTGCTTCAAGAGTATGCAGCCAGTCGTTTAGGCCTGGTAGTGCCAGACCTTTTTTGGCCAGAAATCGGAAACATCCTGATGAGCGTTTAGCGAACGCTCTCGCCGCCAGATTCCCAATCCGCTGGCTAGGCTCACTCTGACAACACAATCCCGTTACGGCGTCATCGGCGAACAACACGGCTTCGCCACCGGCTTAAACTCCATTAGTTCCGCCCGCGTCAAGTCAGGATCATACAGATTCAACTGCCACTTACCGTCCCGGCCAATCTTCGGTCCTTGCTGCGCCTGATACCCGCGGCTCTCAACTAACTGATAAGCAGGCTGAATACTCTGAACACCAAGCGCCAGATGATGCATAACCCCCAACTGTTTCGGCGACGGATTATGCACGTTCAGCATATATTCAAGCCAGTCCGTGCCGTCCGGCACCCGCATATCCACCCAGTCGGTTTTCTCGTCAGTCATGCCCCCGTGCCAAGTCATTTGAAAACCCAAAATGTCTTTATAGAACTGGTCCGCTGCCGCACGGTCATGAACCGTCACGCCCACATGAATCATGCGCTGGGAAACTCGGGCATCAGGAAGCAGCTTGCCAAAATTATTGCTATGGAGCGAACCCGGCATATATTGAACAAACTCGACATCATGCCCCTCCGGATCTTTCACCATCATGCTCAAATTCCTATCCAGGCCAGGTTTTAGCGTCGCAGGCACCTTTACCTGATGGGCAGCCAGATAATTGCGCAGTTGCTGAATATCCGTCGTCTCAAACGCAAAGTGCGTCATACGGTCTTCGGTTGGGTTCTGTAAAGTCGGATAAATCTCGATGTACTGATGATCGTTTACCTTGTAATAATTCAGCATCAACCCGCCCGTAGGCTTATCGAGGCTAAAGTGGTCAAAACCCAGCACGTGACCGTAAAAGTTCTCAGCTGCCTTTAAGTCACTGGTCTTCAGGCCAATGTGCGCCACCCCGATAATCGGCGGCCGCTTCGGCCCTGGGCTGGACTCCTGTCCATAAATGCGGTTATCAGCAACCGAGTAAGACGCTAAAACAGCAAGGCCGAGCAGGAACGGCACACGAAAACACGCCATATAGGAATCATATTACTTGCATCGCGGATCGACATCTTTCTCCTGAATACGCATCTACAGAAAGAAAGGAGACACTTTATGGACGCTATTCCTTTACCCTCATATGCAATCGTGCCGCTGGACGACGTGGCTCCCGGCGTAAAGGGTGTCCGCCTTCTCTTTGTCAATGTGTATGCGGTCAGTGGCCCCCATGGAGGCTGGACCTTGATTGATACTGGCATTCCGCTCTCAGCAGGTAAAATCAAGGGCTGGGCCGAAGGTCACTTCGGAAAAGGCACAAAACCCAACGCCATCATCCTGACCCACGGTCACTTCGATCACGTCGGCGCTATTAAGACCTTGCTGGAAGACTGGAATGTTCCAGTCTACGCCCACACCGACGAATTTCCCTATTTAACCGGCCATGTCAAATACCCGCCACCCGACCCCGGGGTAGGAGGCGGACTCATGGCCGTGATGTCGCCACTCTTCCCCCGAACTTCGGCCGATCTCAGCGGCCGCGTGCAACCTCTTCCCGCCGACGGCTCGGTTCCCACCCTGCCCAACTGGCGGTATCTTCACACGCCCGGTCACGCGACTGGCCACATCTCGCTGTTTCGCGACGAAGACAAAGTGCTGATCGCCGGTGATGCTTTCTGTACTACCAAGCAGGAATCCTTCATGGCCGTCGCCAAACAAAAACCGGAACTGCACGGTCCTCCCGCCTATTACACGCCTGACTGGGATGCAGCCCGCGCTTCCGTGCAAAAGCTCGCAAAACTTTGTCCGCGGACGATTGCGCCGGGTCATGGCTTGCCCATGTGCGGCGACGAGGTTCCCGATCAACTCCAGCGCCTCGCTATAAACTTTGACCATATCGCCATGCCGCACCATGGCAAATATGTGCATGAAGCAACCACTGGTACCTAGTAGAGTGTTTCATCAAAACATAACCTGATCAATTGCCTCCTGTTACGCTCAGGCATGGCGGGCAAATCCAAACGAGCAAAACTGATGTTGTCGGTGGAAGATCTTGCGAACTTGGAGCAGTTGTCCCGAGCGCGTATTGTGCCGAAGCGGGAAGTTCAACGGGCCGAGATCCTGCTGCGCTATCACGCCGGGGAGAACATTGCCAGTCTTAGCCGTTCGCTTCAGATGACGCGGGTGAGCATGGCCCAGTGCATTGGCCGTGGGCCCGGCGGCAGCCCTGAAAGACAGCGATCATCGTCCAAAGGAACCGGTCATTGGGGACGATGCCAAAGCCTGGGTGGTGCCTGTGGCCTGTTCGGAGCCGAAGGATGTAGGCTATGCGGCCGAAACCTGGTCGCGGCAGGCGTTGGCCACTCATGTTCGGAAGCATGCGGCGGAAGCGGGCTATCCCGCGTTGTCAAAAGCAGCCAAGGCCACCGTGCAACGCATCCCGGCCGAGCAACCGCTGCATCCGGAGAAGATTAAGTACTATTTGGAGCGGCGCGATCCGGATTTCGAGGTGAAGAGGTGAAGTCCTGATCGTGTACCAGGACGTAGCACTGCCAAACGAAAAGTGTGCCCACGGCGAACCCGCTTCGAACATCATCACGGTTTCGGTGGACGAAAAGCCGGGCGGGCAGGCTATTGCCAACACATCGCCGGATCTGC
>JBJMGL010000151.1:0-4384 GCA_045807985.1 Bryobacteraceae bacterium | reverse complement strand
TTTCTGCACGAAAGTCGAGCAACAACTTCAGGTCCAGTTTGCTTTGGTTACTATCGATACCCTTGGCGATCAGCCGATCCGGGATTTTGCTCTCGATCTATCGCGCAAATGGGGCGTTGGCGACCGCAAGAGCAATCAGGGTGTTCTATTGTTGCTGGCGGTCAAGGATCGCAAGAGCGACATCGAGACAGGCCGGGGCATTGAGCCGTACCTGACCGACGGCTTTTCCGGCGGTACCCTGCGCGCGATGCGCCCTGAACTCCAAGCCGGTAGTTACGGGGCAGCCATGCAGACAGCCGCGCGGGAGATGGCAGATCAAATTGCGCAAGGCAAAGGCATTGCGTTTTCTGACAATGAAATACCGGCGCGGGCAAAACAGGGGCGGCGTGCTCCGCAGGGTAATAGAATACCGTTTCCCCTGATCATTCTCGGGATCTTTTTCCTGCTTTGGCTGTTTGGCCGAGGCGGGCGGCGTGGCGGAGGGCCTCGCTACGGCGGTGGGGGCGGCGGATTCTGGACGGGGATGGTGGTGGGTGATCTACTCAGCAGAGGCGGACGCTCATCAGGCGGAAATTGGGGTGGCGGAGGATTTGGCAATGACTCCGGCGGAGGTGGGGGTTTTGGCGGATTCGGAGGAGGAGATTTTGGCGGAGGCGGCGCGAGCAGTGACTGGTAAACCCAATGTGGAAGGTAAGCTTTCCGAGTTAGTTCAGCGCCTGCAAAGCGCTTTAGGCGCACGGCTCGTCTCGGTTATCCTTTATGGCTCCGCCACGACTGGAGACTGGCAGGAAAAGACATCAGATCTTAACGTGCTTTGCGTGCTTCGCCAGCTCTCCGTCGAAGAGCTGGGAGCGTGTGAACCCATTTTCCGCTGGTGGGAAGGGAATGGCAATTTGCCGCCTTTGCTCCTGACAGCCGAAGAGGTTCAAGCGTCAACCGACTGTTTCCCGATGGAATTTTCTGATATGCGGGAACACCGGACCGTGCTCTATGGAGCAGATGTCATTGAAAGCCTAGAGATTGACAGGTCTTTCTACCGCGCGCAGGTGGAGCATGAACTCAGGGCCAAGCACATCCGTCTCAGGCAGAAGGCGGCAAATGTCCTGTCGGCTCCGGATAAGCTGTTAAAACTATTGGTAGTTTCGCTATCAACGTTCTGCGTTCTTGGACGGCATGCATTGGTTTTGAGCGGACAGGAGGCGCGCTTTCAGAAAGCCGAAATCCTCGCGGCGCTGGAGCAGCGGATGGGCAGGCGATTGGACGCCAGTACTGAGATACTGACGCTTCGCTCCGCGCCAAAGCAGCCCTCCTCCTCGCACGTCAGAATGTTATTAGAAAGATACTTAGAAGAGATGGGATCGCTGGTGCGGTTTGTGGATGGATTGGACAGATGAATACTATTTTGGGAAGAGGCGAGCGGTTATGAAGAGTGGATTAATAGTATTAGGAATCATTGTTATTGTGCTCGTGGTTTTCAGTGGGCAGTTGATGGGGTCCCGCAATCAGCTTGTCACGGAAAAGAACGACATTGATGCCAGGTGGGCGCAGGTGGAAAACGACATGAAGCGGCGCGCCGATCTGATTCCTAATCTGGTGGAAACCGTAAAGGGGTACGCCAAGCAGGAGCAAACCGTCATTGGCGAGGTGGCGAACGCGCGGGCGGCGCTGCTGGGAGCGCGCACCAAGGAAGATACGATTAACGCCAACAATCAATTGAGCGGCGCTCTGGGACGGCTGCTGGTATTAACGGAAAATTATCCCCAATTGAAATCGAACGAAAACTTCCTGCGTTTGCAGGATGAACTGGCGGGTACGGAAAACCGGATTGCCGTGGACCGGCGGGATTACAACGAGGCCATTAAGAAGTACAACACGGATGTGGAGCTTTTTCCCCGGAATATAGCAGCTTCCATCTTCGGCTATCATCGTGATGACGCTTACTTCAAAACCACGGAAGAAGAGAAAAAGGTTCCGCAGGTCAGGTTTTAACCGCTACTCTTCCGCTGCCTCATTCACATCCGCGATGTCCTGCTTGTAGCGGCGCAGGACCGTGAGTGAATTGGTACTGCTGAATCCGGCGAGGCGGAGCCTGCGATAGACCGCTGCCAGGGTTTTCTCTTCCTGCAGCATGGCCCGGAGATCTCTGCCGCGATACTTACGGTCGAGGTATTGCTGGACGAGCTTCAGTTCATCCGTGTCTTTGAATGTATTTTTAATGGCGTCTTCGGCGACCTCCGGGGCCACCCGCCGGGCCCGCAGATCACGAAGGACACGAAAACGGCCGTGTCCCTGGTTCTGCAGGCGGGCGGAAGCGAAAGCTTCTGAAAACTTACGATCATTGGTGAAGCCGTACTCACGAAGCTTTGTCAGAGTTTGCGTGATATCGGCAGGGGAGCTGGCCCGACGTCCAAGTTTCGTTTTCAATTCGGAGACGGAATGCGGACGCCGGGCCAGAACTCGTAAAGCATAGTCCCATAATCCGTTTGCGTCTAACTTTACTGGCTCTTTACGCATAGCCATCTTACTGAAACGTTTGCTACTGTACCATGCTCTACAGGTTGTAGACTGCAAATACAAGGGACTTTTAATTTCTAACAGCGAAGGAGATTCTTATGGAGGAAAAAAGCGGCTTCGGCTATTTTTTACTGGGGCTTGGTATCGGCGTTGCGGCTGGCGTACTTTGGGCACCGCGAACAGGTGAGGAAACGCGGCAATTGATTGCCGATAAGGCCGGTGAGGGCGCTGATTACATCAAAACCCGGACACAGGAAGGCACGGAGTATGTCCGTCAACGGGCGCAAGAAGGCACGGAATATGTTCGCCAGCGCACGGATGATCTAAAACAGTCGGCTGCGGACCTGTATGACAAGGGCCGGAGCACGGTTGCTCAACAAAAGGATACGTTAAACGCCGCCGTGGAAGCAGGCAAGCAGGCGTATCGTGACGCCCTGAGTGATGTAAAATCGGCGCCAACACCAACCAGCACCCCGACTGGAAATGCATAAGTTAGTTTTGAGCTGAATCGAACGTAGTTTTCAAAATGGACCAGCAAACACTTCTTACGATCTTTGTGGGATTAGCTACACTAGCCATGCTCATTCAGGCAGTGATGCTTGTAGTGATGGCGGTAGTAGCGTTGAAACTCCAGAAGAAAATCATGCCGCTACTCGGTCCTGCGCAAGGTATTCTAGAGACTTCCAAGCGCATGGTTGAGAAGGTGGAAGGTCATGTGGACCGCATCAGCACTTCGGTCGAGGGTCATATTGACAAGATTGGAAGTTCGAGCAGCGCCATTTTGGATACGACAAAGCAGCAGCTCGTCAAAGTTGACGGGCTGCTGAGTGATGCAACGACCCGGGCGAAGTCTCAAATGGATCGGGCTGAGATGGTTCTGGATGACACGTTTACGCGGGTTCATCAGACAGTCTCCACCGTGCAATCGGGAGTGATTCGCCCGGTTCGTGAAGTGCAAGGATTGTTTGCCGGTGTGAAGGGGGCTTTGTCTTACCTCAGTAAATCCGGGCGGGCCACCGTAGATCACGCGACTTCCGACGAGGAGATGTTTATTTAAACCGGTCACTCTGTTCCCGGCTCTGGTGTGGATCCGTTGCTGCTTTAAACGTTGAGGCGGAATCGCTCCAGTTCGGGCAGCAGTTTGAATTTTGTCTGTACGGAAGCAATTCTTTCTCCTATTTGCTGCACAGCCGGTTGGCCGACCAGATTCAAGTAGCTGACCTTTGTCGGATCAATGTGCATGATCTGACAACAGGTAGCGTCCACGCTGGGAGGATGTGCGCCCGCAACAACCACGCCTGCCCATTTTGCTGAACCCAGGATAGGTCCGTTTCCTTCCATGGCTTCGATTCCGTCCACAAGGCAGAACTGGCGGGGAAACAGGTTGTGCAGGTCGGCAACGCACTCGTTGATCCCGGCCCAGTGAAGCACGTTTTTGGGCCAGCCATACACCCCTCCCGGCACCACTCCGAACAGGTTTTTCATAGCCAGGGTCGCGCCCGCCCAATGATGGGTTTTCATCTTGGGGAGGGAGACGAGCAGATCGCAACCGAGCACGGTATGGGGTAAATATAGCTCTTTCAAGGATGAGAAGGGGTTTCGAAGCCGGACTTTTGTCACTTCGTCCAGATTCAAATCGGTAAAGCGGTCCTCGAATTTCGAGATGCTTTCAAAGTAACCGGCGGCTTCGGCCATATCGAGAGTTATACGGCGGTGTCCCGGTCCTTCCGCGATTTGGACGCTCGCGGCTCCCAGCGCCTCAAAGGCGCCAGCGGCGCAAGCAACGAAAACCGGGTTGGTATTGATAGGCGTACCAAGTTTAAATTCGACCAGATTGGGTTTGAGGACAACCCTTTTTCCACGAATCGGG
>JBJMGL010000150.1:0-3105 GCA_045807985.1 Bryobacteraceae bacterium | reverse complement strand
GACACGGCGCGCTTCCGGACATTCATTGCCGAAGAACTCAATGTTTCCTTTGAAAACGTAACGGCCATGGTATTGGGCGGTCATGGCGACACCATGGTTCCGCTCGTACGCTTTACCAATGTCAGCGGTATTCCGTTAAGCGAATTGACAGACCAGGCAACCATTGATCGCATGGTGCAGCGCACACGGGATGGCGGCGCCGAAATCGTTAAGTATCTAAAGACGGGTAGCGCCTACTACGCGCCTGCCGCCTCTACCGTTGAAATGGTTGAGTCTATCCTGAAGGACAAGAAAAAGGTTTTGCCGTGCGCTGTCTATCTGGGAGGCGAGTACGGCATCAACGAATTGTTTGTAGGCGTTCCCGTGAAGCTTGGGTCAAAAGGCGTCGAGAAAGTCTACGAAATTAAGCTCGACGCCAGTGAAGAAGCAGCGTTGAAAAAGAGCGCCGAAGCAGTCCGCGAGTTAGTTGACGTACTCAAGCAAAAAATCCAATAGCAAGCACAAGAGATTCACCAGGCCCTCTCAATGCCGCGATTAAAATCCGCTGTTGTGAAAGTGGCAGGCAGCGACACCCCTCGCATTGATCCTAGATTCGCGTGCTTCAAAGTGAAGCTCGCCCCATCAAAGATTCATCGATGGGGTGTTTACGCCGCCGAATTTATCCCGGCTGGGCGGAAAGTGATTGAGTACACCGGCGAGCGCATCAGCCGCCGCGAAACCCGCCGCCGCTCGGAAGAGAGCGAATTTACTTATCTCTTCACGCTCGACGCCTACTGGACCATTGATGGCGCGGCTGGAGGCTCAGGAGCCGAGTACATCAACCACTCCTGCGATCCGAACCTCCGCTCCCGCATCCTGAAAGGGCACATTCTTTATATGAGCGCGCGCGACATCAAGCGAGGGGAAGAACTGACGGTTGATTACCGCTTCGATAAAAAGGTGGCGAAAGTCCTTTGTAAGTGCGGCTCGCCCAAATGCCGCGGAACCATTAACGTCACTGACTAAGCCTCTCAGAGTTCTCTGAGGGCTAAGAATAATCGAATACTCATTCACCGTACGAGAGCAATATGCATTACAAGCACTAAAGTATTAGGAAATTACTGCCGATAAGGAGCGCAGACAGGCAGATATATGGAAGTGCATGTAGGCAGAAACAAGAAAACGGTCTCGATTTGTGAGACGCAGCCCCTAACGGTAAAGGGCTTGGTTCACTTGCTGGAGGGAACGGATGACCTGACCTTTGGCTCGTCCCATGGTTCACCGGCGGAGTGGATGGTCAGTCCCAAAGCGGAAAGAACGGATATTCTCATCATTGACAAAGGCCTAGGCGCCCAAACGGTACTCGACGCTTTAGCCCAGTTACCAGCCGAGCACGGGACAGCGCGCTCTACTGTCCCGGCAGTCATTGTCTGGGGTATGTCGATCACGGAAGCCGAGGCGCTTCGTTTTCTTCAGGCAGGGGCAAAAGGCATTATTCGAAAGTCGGCGGATACGGGAACAGTTCTTTCCTGTCTTCGGGCCGTAGCAGCCGGCAGAAGCTGGATGCAGGACTCAGTATTCCGCGAAGCAACAACGGTGGAAGCGCAGCTCAGAACAGACTTAACACCGCGCGAGCATCAGGTGATGGAACTGGTAGAGCAGGGTTTCAAAAACCGTGAGATTGCGCAGGAACTCGGCATTCGCCCTGGCACGGTTAAAATTCACCTTAAACACATCTTCGAGAAGACCGGCGTGCATGGCCGTCACGGCTTGGCGCTGAACGGACTTCGCCAAAAGGGCGTCATCTCGCTGCTGGCATCGTAGACTTACTATTACCTATCGGGCCGACCGCTTCGTTAATCCCGCAAGGTAGGAGCCGCTACAGGCTGAGCCGTGCCGCTCTTCTTCCGATTGCCTAACACCTGTAGGATGACCGGCAAAAGGGAGACCACGATAATCAACAGCACTACCTTTTCAAAGTGCTGCCGTACGATGGGGACATTGCCCAACACGTATCCCAGACAGATCATGGATGTCACCCAACCGGCAGCCCCCACGACATTGAAAGTCAAAAACCGCGAATAGTGCATCTTTCCGACACCGGCAATAAACGCCGCGAAGGTCCGGATAATCGGCACGAACTTGGCATAAATGATCGTCTTGCCGCCATGCTTCTCATAAAAAGCATGAGTGCGGTCCAGATATTCACGCCGGAAAATCTTGGAACGGGGATTGTTAAACAGCCGGTATCCCAGGGTCGATCCCAACAAAAAGCCAATGCCATCGCCTAAGATTGAGGCGAACGCCAACGCCGCAATGATCGCGCCAATTTGCAATTTCCCTGCTCCGGCGACGATGCCAATTGTAAATAGCAGTGAATCTCCAGGCAGGAAAAATCCGACAAGCAGGCCGCTTTCGGCGAACACAATCAAAAATAGGGCAAGGTAAACAACCCACATATGCGGGCTGTTCGAGATGAGTTGACTCAGCGTGTCCGGATTCGTCAGACTACGATACAAATCTAAAAGTTGATGAAACAAACAGCCTCCTAGCTCTGGAACGATCCAATCAAACGATTGAGCGTATCTTGATTCATCTTGATTTTTCCGCGCCGCTTCAGCTCAGCCACCACGCTATCCCGGAATAACGGCTGCTGCACGCTTTGGCGCTGTTGAGTCAGACTCTGTACCACGGATTCCTTGTTTTTTGCGAACTGAGTCATGTCGGCAGGGATTTTCTCCGACACCCTGCAAACGAACTGGCCGGATTGCGCCGCAACCGGTCCAAGAATGTCGCCCGCATTGTCCTTGAAGGCTGCGGAAAGGGTTGTCGCCGAGCCGATTCCCTCCGCCGCGCCGTCAATCGTAAACGGCGCTGAGGTCTTCACGGTCAATCCATACGACTTCCCAATCGCCGCGAGGCTTTCTCCCTTACGCGCCCGGTCCGCAGCTGTCTTAGCCGCTTCCTGGGCTAAACGATCCGCCTCCGCCGTCGTGTACTTCCCCAAAACTTCACCCTGAACTTCCGCGTACTCAGCATTCCTGGCAGGTGTTACATTCTTCACTACCGCAAAGGCAGCTTTCCCTTGCGCATCGACATTAACGACATCAGTAACGCTGCCCTTCG
>JBJMGL010000149.1:0-8031 GCA_045807985.1 Bryobacteraceae bacterium | reverse complement strand
TGCTGTTCAGCGCGATGTTGGTTTCCAGACTGTTGTTGAAGTCGCTTACGTGGGTCGTCGGGGACTGCACCTTCCCCAAGAAACCAACATTAACCAATTGCTGCCGGGTACAACTTACGCAAACCCTGGTGTTAGCCCGGATGCCCTCCGCCCTTATAAGGGGTTCGGCGCTATTCGCCAGACTGATAACGTCGCCAGTTCCATTTACCACGCCTTGCAGGTTGATGTAAACCGCCGCTTTTCGAATGGCTTCCTCTTCGGCTTGGCCTATACCTGGTCGAAAAGCATGGACACCGGCTCCAATCTGCGTGACGTTTTGCCCAATACGTATGGAAGCCGTAATCTGCAATACGGCTATTCTGATTTCGACCGCAGGCATGTCCTGGTGTTCAATTTCATTTGGGAATTGCCATTCCTGAAAAATAAACAGACGCTTATGGGCAAACTGCTGGGCGGATGGCAGATCACTGAAATTAGCCAATTTCAGACGGGTACCCCAGTTTCTGTTCAAACCACGGAAGATATCGCTGGAGTCGGTCCGGGCAGCGGCAATTCGGGTGGAACCAACAACGGCTTTAGCACTCGCTATCTTGTTAATGGAAACATTGCTCAACCTGCTCAGTTCGGCAATACTGGCCAGTGGTATGCATTCCAGACCGGTGTTAATATTCTCCGGCCCGCTAACGGGACATTCTCTGACCAGCGCAGCCGCAATATTTTCTTCCAGCCTGGCTTCCAGAATTGGAGTGCAGGTCTCTTTAAAACCTTCCACACCACGGAAACTCAGTTTATTACGGCTCGCTTTGAAGCCTTTAACTGGCTGAACCATCCGAATTGGGGCGGTGCAACGGGAGGCGGTTTGCAGGTTAACCCAATTGGGGCTAACTTCGGTAGGATTATTACGAAGGATAGCCAACGCCAATTGCAGATCAGCCTGCGCTATACGTTCTAAACATTCGCTATAACCTCAAATTAATCCCGTGCGGCTTTAAAGCTGCGCGGGATTTTTCTTTCGGAACGTATTTTCCTGAGCCATTATGGTTTTCTGTTTCGCGTTGTTCAGTGAGACGGAATCATATGACCTGTATAGAAGAAACGGAACAGATTGCCAGGAGCGCTGCCCCTATGAATGGAGACGCTGCCCCTAATTTGCTGCGCTTGCTGGCTGGAAAGCACATTACTTACTCTTTATCTGCGGTAGCCAGACTGGGCGTTGCCGATCACATCGATAATGAACCGGTACCGGTTGCTGAGTTAGCGGCGAAAGTCGGCGCGCACGCTCCCTCCCTTTACCGCGTGATGAGAATGCTGGCGAGTATCGATGTCTTTGAAGAGAATAAGAATCAGTCCTTTAGCCATACAGCAATGAGCGAGCTGTTGAAAACAGAAGTGCCGGGTTCGCTCCGCTATATAGCAACGTTTTGGGGAGACCCGTGGAGCGCTCGCGCCTTTGAAGACATGACTCACATCTTGCGCACCGGTGAGGATGGGGTGACGAAAGCTTACGGTAAGAATGTTTTTGAGGTGCTTGCGGATGAACCAGCCCAGGCAGAAAACTTTCACCGCGGCATGGTGAATGTTTCCGCGCTGGTGGGTGGTGCCATAGCGGAAGCCTACGACTTTTCAAGCTTTACCCGGATCGCCGATATTGGCGGCGGACATGGCATGCTGCTTGCCTCCATTCTACGGAAATACCCGCATCTGGAAGGTGTTCTGTATGATCTTCCTGAAGTAGTAGCGGGCGCGCCTCAAGCGGAATGCCTGTCTGGTATGAAAGGCCGGGTTCAAATCGAGGCGGGCAGCTTCTTTGAGCGTATTCCAGGGGGGTGCGATGCTTATGTTCTCAAGAACATCATTCATGATTGGAGCGACGAGAGCTGCCTGAAAATTTTAAAGCTGATACGAGAGCAACTTCCTGCCCAGGGACGTGTGCTCCTTTGCGAAATGGTCGTTCCTGACGAACCTGGTCCAGCATTCGCAAAAATGTTCGATATCGAAATGTTAGCCGTTACTCCCGGCGGTAAGGAGCGTACCGCGGAAGAGTTTGCCCGCCTATTCCGTTCAGCTGGATTGGAACTTCATCGTATTGTACCGACACAAAGCCCGCTCTGTGTGTTGGAAGCGCGGGTGGATTCTTTGTAGCTGTCCAACCGGATGATAGGTGCTACTATGTAACCACATTTGTAGTTCCTATCATCCGGAAAGGAAGCGGCATGGAAGTTGGCGTTAGGCAAGCAAAAATCGATTTATCAAAACTGATCAAGTCTGCCTTAAAAGGCGAGAAGGTTATTATTACCAATCATGGTAAGCCGCTAGTTGAGTTGGTACCTGCTCCACAAAAAGGAAGAAACGCGAATCGCGGTTACGGCTCTCTCAAGGAAGTCCTGCACTTGCCTCCTGGTTGGGATTCGCCCGAAGCGGAAGAAGAAGTCCTGAATCGGTTTGATTTTATCCGGGAAAAACGAGCGCTGGAGACAGCTAAATGAAACTACTGCTCGATACCCATATTGTTGTCTATTGGCTGGCAGGTACGCTTCCGCATAAAATCAAACGCCGCATTGAGAAAGCTTCGGACTTGCTGGTAAGCATTGTGACGCCTTGGGAGTTTGCGCTAAAAACCAATCCGCCGAGCGGCAAACTCCGGTTCCCAAATACGAAGGAAACCGAGCAGTTCCTGGAAGACTTGGGAGTACGGGTTCTTCCGATCACGATGGAGCATACCAATACCCTTTACACCTTGCCGTTGCACCATGACGACCCATTCGACCATATGATCATTGCGCAGACGCTCGCGGAAAAATGCCCAGTGGTGTCGACCGATAAGCGTTTTCCGCTGTATCGGAGTGTAGGCCTCCAGGTGCTTTGGGACTAAATCAGCAGTAATGCTAGAAGACTTTTAGGGCAGTTGTTCGGAAAATAGATAACAGTTCCATGCCCGTCAGAGCCACCAGACAACGCGCGCCGGTGACAGCCCAATTATCCGCTAAACCGCACGAGCCGCAGCAAACGGGATCAGCGGGCTTAGAGCGGCTTCTCTTGCGAAATAAACGGGGTGCTTTGCTGTATGTGCCCTCCACCTTCCGGGCCGGTGCGTCCGCGCCTCTCGCTGTTATGCTTCATGGCGCCGGGGGGAATGCCGAACATGGCCTCCACCTCCTGCGAGACTACGCGGACAGCAACGGAATGATCCTGCTCGCGCCGGAGTCGCGCAAGACAACCTGGGACATCATCGTGGAAAGCCAGTATGGTCCTGATGTGGCATTTATCAATGATTGCCTGTCCCACGTTTTTGATCACTACGCAGTTGACCCAAAACATATTGCCCTTGGCGGGTTTTCGGACGGAGCGTCCTATGCGCTGTCCCTGGGCCTCAGTAATGGACGGCTTTTTACGCATATTATTGCCTTTTCGCCTGGTTTTATGGCTCCCGTACAGGTGGAAAACAAAACCCGCATTTTCATCTCCCACGGCACCGAGGACAACGTTTTGCCCATCCAGTCTTGCAGCCGTAAGATTGTTCCCATCTTGAAAAGGGGAGGTTTTGCCGTGGAATACCACGAATTTGAGGGACCGCACACGATTCCCGCCGATATCTCCCGAAGGGCAGTGGAATGGTTCACGCAAGAGCCGTAAACTATTATTTCGGTGATCACTCATCACGAAGTGATACAAAGAAGAGTTAACAGTATGGCCCAAGTTAAGGCTTCTCCCAAGACTTATGACGTCGTCATTGTCGGCTCCGGCGCCGGTGGTGGCGTCGCCGCTCATGTGCTTTCATTGGCTGGCGCTAAAATCTGCATGCTCGAAGCCGGCGACTGGTTCGACTGCACCAAGGACACCAAGATGTTCGAGTGGCCGTACCAGGTTCCCCATCGCGGAGCCGGGTCGCACCAAAAGCCTTGGGGCGCCTTTGACGCCACCACGCTAGGCGGCTGGCAGGTTCCCGGCGAACCTTATACGAATGCTCCCGGCTCCGATTGGACCTGGTGGCGGGCCCGTATGCTGGGCGGACGCACGAACCACTATGGCCGTATCTCGCTCCGCATGGGGCCTTATGATTTCAAGCCTTACAGCCGGGACGGTAAGGGCTTCGACTGGCCTATCAGCTATGACGACCTCGCTCCTTATTACGACAAAGCTGAGGGCCTGATTGGCGTTTTCGGTTCGCACGAAGGTTTGGAGAACACGCCCGATGGTAATTTCCAGCCTGCGCCCGCTCCGCGAAGCTACGAACTGCTGATTAAGAAGGCTTGCGACAAGCTCAACATCCCTTGTATCCCGTCGCGTCTGGCCATTTTGACCCGCTCTCTAAATGGTCGGCCCGCGTGCCACTATTGCGCCCAGTGCGGACGCTCCTGCGGCGTGAACGCAAATTTCAACTCGCCTGGGGTGCATATCAAGCCTGCCCTGAAGACCGGGAACCTGGAGGTGCGTACCGGCGCCATGGTGCGCGAGGTATTGGTGGGCTCCGACGGTCTTGCCACGGGTGTTTCTTACGTTGACAAAAAGACCCGCAAGGAAGTGGAAGTGCGCGGCAAAGTAGTTGTTCTGGCGGCGAGCTGCTGCGAAACGGCGCGCATCATGCTCAACTCGAAGTCGAGCCAGTTCCCAAATGGTGTTGCCAATTCTACCGGTCTTGTGGGGCGCTACATCATGGATACGGTTGGTTCCGCCGTGAGCGGCTTTTTGCCGATTATGCAGGACCTTCCGCCGCAAAATGAAGACGGCGTGGGCGGCATGCATCTTTACATGCCCTGGTGGCTTTATAAGCAGCAACAGGCGGGTAAAATGCCTTTTGCTCGCGGCTACCATATCGAAATTGGCGGCGGCCGTTCCATGCCCAGCAGTGGCGCTCTCGGCGGTTATGCCGAACGCTACCTAGGCGGCGGCTATGGTGTCGAGCTGAAACAAAATCTCCGCAAGCTTTACGGCTGCGATGTGCATTTCTCCGGCCGCGGCGAGATGATCCCCAACGATAACAGCTATTGCGAGATTGACCCTAATGTGGTTGACCAATGGGGAATTCCCGTGCTCCGCTTCCAATTCAAATGGAGCCAGGATGAAATCCTGCAAGCCAAGCACATGCAGGAAACTTTCAAAGAGATCATTGAAACTATGGGCGGCACCGTAACGCGCAGCGCCGGCACGGATGATAACTGGGGTATCGCGCGCGGCGGCGAAATCATTCACGAGGTGGGAGCCACTAAGATGGGCGACAACCCCAAAACTTCCGTTCTGAATCAATACTGCCAGGCTTGGGATGTCAAGAACCTGTTCATCACCGATGCCGCGCCGTTTGTGAGCAATGCCGACAAGAATCCGACTCTGACGATCTCGGCCTTAGGCTGGCGCACGTCGGATTACATTGCCGATCAAGTCAAGAAATTAAACGTTAAGGTGTAGGAGAGACGTCCATGTCTGAAAACGTAAGCCGCCGTAATCTCTTCCAAATCCTCGGCGCCGCTGTTCCGGCTGCCGCCGTTGCGGCTGGAAGTGCTGGTGCCCTAGAAGCTCAGCATAATCATGGCGGAAAAGCGTCTGAACAAACACAGGCAAAGGGTCCTTACCAGCGCCAAACCTTTGACGACCATCAATGGCAAACTGTGCGCGTCCTTTGCGATCTGATTATTCCTGCCGACGAGAGCGGTCCGGCCGCTTCGGCTGCCGGCGTTCCCGAGTACCTCGACGACTGGGTTGCTTTCCGCACCGAACAGGACGGAACCCAGAACTTCCGGGCCGAGATCCTGGGCGGTCTGATGTGGATTGACCGTGAGTCGAATAAACTGTGCGGGAAAGACTTTGTCGATGCGGGAGCCAATATGCAGAAACAGCTTCTTGATCGTATTGCTTACCCGAAGAAGGTAGCGAAGGACGATCATCCCGGCATGGCGTTCTTTAACCAGTTCCGCAGCTTGACGGTCAGCGGTTATTTTTCCAGCAAGGCTGGAGTCGCCGCGTTGCCCTATCTTGGAAACGTGGCCGTTACCGAATGGAAGGGTTGCGATCCCAAGGTCTGGGCCATCCTCGAAGAGCGCATGAAGAACGGCTACAAGGGTATTGTGGAATCGAAACCCTGGGATACTCGAACCTCGTAATTAGTTTGGGAGAAAGGCGCTGTTATTTTGCGCTCTTTTCCCTGCTCGTGATCAGTTTCACCGCTGGCTGCTTCCAACATAGAACTGTATCCTTCGGACCTCCGCCGGTTACTCCTCAGCTTTGGTATTGGCACCATAGCTATCTCGTAACAGACGAGGCATATCAAAAGAGTTGTGCGCTTCTCGATAAAGCCGCCGCCGCTGGCTACACGGGCTTGGCTCTTTGGGATAGCGGTCTCAACTATGTAGGGAATCCGTCATGGCCCGCCAAAAACGAAACATACATGCGCGAGTTTTTGAAATATGCCGCAGCGAAGCGCATGAGAATCATTGCCGCTCCCTCGCCTTATGGCTTTTCAAACGAGGCCCTGGAGATGAATCCGAATTGGGCCGAATCGCAGCGTGTCATTGGCGCTCAGTTCGAGGTAGACCGCTCCGGCACAAAACTCAACTTCAGGAACAGCTTTCCTGGGTTAGCGAATGGCGGGTTTGAAAACGGTGAGGCGGACTGGTTCTCGACAGGCGACCAGGGCCTCGGCCTGAATAGCACGGCGCACTCCGGGAAGAACTCCGCCGTGATCGTGGATGCTCCTCGGAATGCGCGCCTACGCCAGAAGTTTCCGCTGCAGCCGTGGCGTCAGTATCATCTGCGCCTTTTTTTTAAATCCTCCAACTTTCATGGCGCTCCCATGATCTCCGTGTTCGACAGCGGAGACTTAAAAAAAGTCCGCTTTAACGTTAGTCTTCATGCAAACGGCACTCACGATTGGACTCAGCTCGATTACACCTTTAACAGCCAGGACAGCACCGAAGGTTATCTGTATTTCGGCGTTTGGGGCGGCAGTTCCGGCCTCCTCTGGTTTGATGATGTCTCGTTGGAAGAGACCGCGCTTGTCTACTTGACTCGCCGTCCCGGTACGCCCGTCAGAGTCTATGATCCGGTTCAACCTGGGTTGGAGTTCATCGAAGGAAAAGACTTCAATGCGATAACTGATGCGCGCATGCAAATCAGTAAACCGTTCACGGATGATTACCACCAACCGACGCCTATTACTCTCCCCCAAGGCACTCGCCTGAAGCCCGGCCAGAAGCTCTCAATCGATTTCTACGCAGTTATCACTGTTCCTGGCCTGCAC
Organism: Bryobacteraceae bacterium; assembly: GCA_045807985.1. GTDB lineage: Bacteria > Acidobacteriota > Terriglobia > Bryobacterales > Bryobacteraceae > Bog-105. The sequence goes on along the minus strand of JBJMGL010000149.1, from coordinate 800 downwards.
AGCGTTTCCCTGTGTCTTACCGATCCCGCCAGTACCCAGTGGGTTGCTAAGAACGGCCAGGCGATTCATCAGCTTTTACCCCCTGATAGCGGTTTATTCCTCGGCTATGACGAAATCCGGCAAGCGAACTCGTGCGGCAGTTGCCGCAGTCGGCAATTAAGCGCCGGGCAGTTACTTGCCTGGAACGTCCGGCAGACGATTAGCGCGTACAATTCGGTTGCGCCCAACCATCCGCTCTACATTTGGAACGACATGTTCGACCCGTACCACAACGCTCACGCCAACTACTTTTACGTTGAAGGTGATCTGGCTGGTTCCTGGTCGGGAATTCCGGCAAGCGTCACGGTCATGAATTGGAATCTCGATCATTTGCACGATTCCCTCGTCTGGTTTTCCGGTACCGATGCGAAGCAACCGACACCGCACGCGCAAATTATTGCCGGTTATTACGACACCGGCAACGGCACTGCGGCTGCGCAACAGGAGTTGCAGGCCGCAACCGGTGCTCCTGGCATTCTGGGCTTCATGTACACCACCTGGAACGATGACTATTCTCAGCTCGCTAGTTTCGCCGCTGCTGCCAAGTCAGGCTGGTATAGCTACCGTAGCAGCTTGAGTAATGAATAGCCGTAGCCATAGCACAGACTCGTTGCTATTGCCCTACCCAAATTTCGGCTTTTCGTGGAGGCAAATGGATCGTAACTTGTCCGCTGTGAAACGCCAGGTCTCCCGTCACGCCAAGTCTGCTATGAAACTGCTCATTCGCGCCGAAGCGTACGGGTATGTCTACTGCATCTGTT
>JBJMGL010000148.1:0-1572 GCA_045807985.1 Bryobacteraceae bacterium | reverse complement strand
CAGCACCGCATCTACCGTCGGCGTAGGCGAAAGGTAGTTTCGAATCGAGAGCTGGCTATTTACCGTGGTTCCGCCGGAGATAACGCTGAACGGATTCGATTTGATTTCTGCGGGTGTTAAGTTCAGATTTACCGATGGGATCTGTACCGGCTGTGCTATATCCTTTCCGCTCATCTGAACGTTGCTCGCTATTATTGTTCCGGTCATCGCCGGTTTGTCTGCTGCCCCCCGCGCCTGAATATTGGCATTCACATTTCCGTTGACCATTGTGCCCTGAGATAAGGCCATTCCAGATGCCGCTGCCAACTTGCCGGCTTCGGCAATCGATACATTATTAGCCTGCATATTCATGTCTAGCAGTGGAGGCGACGCCTTACTGTTCACGGTGCCGCTTATTTTTACTGGCATTTCCCCGAGCTTCACAGTCACGGCATGAAGCGTGATTACATCTAGGGCTAGGTCGTCGGTCAAATCGTATTGGGCCGAGATCGGATACCCGAGTTCCATGCCATGTACCTTTGCACTCTGGATGTTTGTCTCTCCTTTCGCAACCAGCTTGCCGGTCTCGCTGTCGATCCTAGTTTGTCCAGTCAAGATTCCGTCTGTCCCGGCAAGAGCCGGCGAGTTGAGAAATTTCGCTAAATCGGCGATGCCCACCTGCTTCACGTTTAAAGTCCCGTGAAAACGGGTCAGAGCAGGTTGGCCTTGCACAACCGGACCACCTTCTCCCTGCAGCGTTACTTCCTGTGATCCAGCTCCTGAGATGTGCGCAGCGGCCTCCACCGTGAATGGCTTGTTGGGGCTGAAATTCTTCAAGGTGACGTCAATGTGGTCGTATAAAGACGGCACTTTGCTTTTCTGCTGGTCCAGCAGAGAGAGTTGCCCATCGGTAATCGTCAGCTCCCCTAATGAGAGTTGCTGTTGCGAAGATTGAGAAGGGCTTGAAGGAGTGCTGCGCGGCGCCTCCGGTTGTTTGTTTCCGGCGCTCGGAGCCTCTCTGGGCGTCTCCGGGCTAACTTCTTCTGGATGGCCAAGAGAGGCAAAGTTCCATACGCCTGCTTGGTTCTTGATGAGGTTAACGCTGGGTCGCTGCAGGTCGAGGGATTTGACCTCGACTGTCTTGTGCAGCAGCGGAAGCAGCTTAACGGAAACATTCAGAACCTGCGCCTTTACGAATGGTGTATCAGCGCTGAAGTTCGTATCGTCCGCGATCGCGAGGTCTTGAACCCGGAACCTGGGGGGAAACACCCTCAGGTGCATATCACCGAGCGTTACTGATCTTCCTAGATGCTTCTGCAATTGTGATTGAATCGTCCCCCGATACTTATTGACGTTGAAGGTTGCCGCAAATACCAACGCCGCGATTACAAGAAGCCCGACGATTCCGGCGATTATGATTCCGACTCTGCGCATGGAATCTCCTCTCCAAAGCCTGAGATGCCTTGTTCCACGTGCATTTGGATGAGGCGCAGCTGGGTACGTTTGTCCTTTCCTAAGCCCCATTGTTGATTGGGTTTAGTCGGACTGCTTTTTCTCAATTCAATACCGTTCACTTTAGTGCTGTTGAACACT
>JBJMGL010000147.1:0-12204 GCA_045807985.1 Bryobacteraceae bacterium | reverse complement strand
GGCAATCGCGCCGCGATTGGCGATCAGAACCCGCCTAAACAAATTGCCGGTCTTCCTTTTCCCAGATCAGAAGCCGGACGGGCGTGGGATTGTAAGCGTTGCAAGGATTGTTCAATTGAGGACAATTGCTGATGAGCGCAAGGACATTCATCTCGGCGCGCATCTCGACGTATTTGCCCGCCTCCGAAATGCCGTCGGCGAAAGTCAATTTTCCTTCCGGCGTCACGGGAACATTCATGAAAAAATTGATGTTGCTGCCGATGTCGCGCTTGGTAATGCCATATTCGGAGTTGATAATAGCGCGAAGAAAACTTTGACGGCATGCATGCATATAGCGTTTTTCGAGCGCGTACCGAACGGTGTTGCTTTCCGTCGAACAAGCGCCGCCCAGAGTATCGTGGCGGCCGCAGGTATCGTCTGTGATGGTCAGCATGGGCCGCGCCAGATTGGAACGCAGCACGCTGCCGGTGGTCAGATAAATATTTCGTTGTCCGGTGACGGTATCGGTGGCGCTGTAACGTTCGCTTGTATCATCGGCATTGTAGAAAAATGTGTCCACCGCTTGGTTACCGCAAAGATCCACAATCCGGAACGTCTGTCCGGCTTCGATGCGGTGAATCCAAGGCTCGCCGGCTTCCAGAGTGAAATCATAGATGGCGTGATTCAAATCCAACATACAGCAACTCCTTTTACAGGAAATAACGCTCCGTATTAATAAATCCGCGCTCGTTCTCGGGCCGGAAAGTCCGGCAGAAATCATCGGCTGCCGGCGGCGGAACGCGGCGGACCGAAACTGTTATGGGATGTGGCTGATAAGCAGGATTGGGATCAAGCGGATGCTGGCAGGTGTCAAGAACAACCAGCACATTCATCTCCGCTCGCAATTCGACAGAGTGTCCAGGTTGCGAGTGATTTTGGATGTAATTCAATGAGCCGTCATCGGCCACCAAGACCTTACTAAAAAAGTTTACGTTCGCGGGCAAGTCGCGGATGCCGAGCCCGAACTTTTCCAGTTCGATCAGGAAATTATCACGCGAGTTCCGATGAAAGTTGTTTCGCGTCTGCTGATAACGAGCTTCGCCATACTTTGCTCGCGTGGCCTCTGCGGTGAGATGCCCACAGATCGGATCATGCCAGCCGCATGTGTCGTGTGTGATCGAGCAAAGAACCCGTCCCATATCCGAGTACAGAACAAATCCCTTCGTGAGATGAGCCGTGTGCTGCGCCTTCAAGGTGTCGGGCATGTTGTAGCGCTCGGATGGGATTTCAAAGTTAAGAAACAGCGCGCCCACATTCGCGCCGCCTTCCACGTCCGTGATCCGCAATGCGGTGCCGCGTTTCAAGACATGGGACCAGGCGCTGCCGCCCCGGATACACTCTTCCCACAACATGATTCTCTCCTCAGTGATTTAACAGAAATAAATTTGGAATTGTCAGCCGTTAAAAGCGGTCGGGAGGAGGGCCACAGCAAACATCCATGGCGGTGATACGCAGGAGTACGCGCAAAGAGATCTTGCGGGTTTGATCCGAGCCTGATCCGTTACGCATACGATCAATCATGACAGACCCTCCCCGCCCGCACAAGGGCAAAAATTTTGTACCCCGAAATAGCCGTAATTTGTTATACTTAAAAAACTAAATTCCTGGCCACGTGTGCCTTTTCCGCAGTGTTGCGGTGAATGAATCTACGTGGCTAAACGTTTTTTTCTCACCCTTTTTTCTGTTTCTCTTTTGCTTCCGGCATTGGCCTGGGCACAGAAGCCTGTCTTTACGGTCGGCTGGTCCATTTATGTCGGATGGGACCCTTATCAGTACATGGCCAAGTCCGGCCTGTTGCGGAAATGGGGGGACAAGTATGGCGTAACGATCAAAACGCAACGGTTCGATTACGCTCCCTCCATTGATGCGTTCACTTCCAAGAACGTGGATGCCTGCACCATGACAAATATGGAGGCGCTGGACCTTCCGGCGGCATCGGGCGTCGATACAACCGCCATCATTATTGGCGATTATTCCAACGGCAATGATGCTCTGATGGCGCGCGATGGCAACACCATCAAATCTTTGGCCGGCAAAAAAGTTTTACTCGTGGAAAAAACGGTTTCGCAGTACCTGTTAGAGCGCGCTTTCGTTCTCAACAACCTAGAGGATCAGTTACGCAAGCTCAAGCTGGTAAATACCTCCGACGGAAGCATTGTTGCTGCCTTTATGAACGATTCTTCGCAAGCGGCGGTGGTCACGTGGAAACCTTTGGTCTCGCAAGTTCAAAAGATGAAGGGCGTGACCACGCTTTTTGATTCCTCGAAAATACCCGGCGAGATTCTTGATCTGCTGGTGGTTCGGACAGAAGTGTTGAACAGGCCGGACGGCAGCGGGCAAAAGTTCGCGAAGGCCATTACAGGCGCGTGGTACGAAATGCTGTCCCAAATGAGTACCAGCAATGACAAGGTACTAGGAGCCATCGCATCTGTTTCCGAGGACACCCTGAGTTCCTACAAGGAGCAACTCAGCACCACTCACATGCTGTATAAGCCGCAAGAGGCGGCGGATATGGCAACTTCAGCGACTCTCAAAGACAAAATGAAGCTGGTGCGGCAGTTTTGCTTTACGCACGGCCTTTTGGGGAGCGGCACGAAGTCGGCGGACGATATAGCAGTCAAATTTCCGGACGGCAGCGCCAGCGGTAAGCCGGACCGGGTCCGCTTGCGATTTGACGCCACTTACATGCAGCTTGCCGCAGGAGGAAAACTCTAAATGCTACGCATCTTTGCCTCGCCGAACCGTCATCTATTCTCGGTTGTTTCCTGGACCCTATTTGCGCTGGGCATTCTCCTCTATTTGCGCACCGCGCACATCCGTCATTTGGAAAATCCGGAAGACCGGATCGTGCCGACTGTTCAGCAATTATCGGCTGGCTTTATTCATGCCCTGTTGACGCCTGCGGAAGAGGACGATACCGGCGACCTCGGTGACCATCCTTCCTTGATCCAGCAGTTAGTGCATAGCATGTTGTGGAAAGATACGGTAGCCAGCGGAAAGCGTTTTTTAATCAGCTTGGCGCTGATGCTTCCGGCAGTATTTCTTGGTTTGCAGATGGGAGCGTTCCCCTGGATCAAGTGTTTCTTGGGCCGTTTTGTCCTATTTTTTGACAAGATTGTCGCGCTTTCCATCTTGCCGATCTTGTTCATTGCCTTCGGAATCGGGGAGTTCGCCAAGATCATGCTGATTGTCATTGGCGTCGCGCCGACGATCATCATGGACTCGCTGAATCTGACGAAATCCATTCCTTCCGAACAGGTGATACGAGGCTTCACGCTGGGAGCGGGCGACCTGGGCGTGACCTACCGCGTCCTGCTGCCGCAGATCTGGCCGCGAGTATTAAACAGCATCCGACTCAATCTGAAGGCGATTGTACTGTTTCTGTTCGCGGGCGAGATGATCGCCTCGCAGGACGGTCTCGCTTACCGCATCGCTCTTATGCAGCGGCACATGGGCATGGATGTCATTATTCCGTATGTCCTTTGGACAGCGCTGCTGCTGTTTTTGGTCGACTTTGCCCTGCGGCTTCTGATTCGTTCTACCAACCCCTGGTTCCGGGAGGTTTAGCGCCATGCCACTCATTTCCCTACAGAACATCGATGTGGAATTTCCGCTCAAAGAGGGCGGAAGTCATCAAGTATTCTCCGGATTGAATCTTGAGATTGAAGAAGGTGAATTTGTATCGGTCATCGGACAGACAGGCTGCGGCAAGTCAACGTTATTGCGCCTGCTGCTAGGGTCAGAGCGCCCTCAGAGTGGGCGTATTGTCGTGGATGGAGCGCCGGTTCTCCAGCCGAATCGCCATCGCGGATATGTTCCACAGAAGTACTCGCTGTTTCCCGACAAGACGGTGATTCAGAACATTGCTTTCGGCCCGATCGCGGAGAGTTTTGCTTTACACCGGCTGGGGATGCCTTCCTGGTGGAGACGCCGGAAAGAGATCTACGAAGAAGCTTTGGGCTATTTGCGGCGAGTAGGGCTGGCGGACCGGGATGCCGGGAAGTATCCTGACCAGTTGTCAGGCGGCATGCAACAGCGCGTGGCGATCGCCCAATCGTTGATGATGCAGCCGAAAATCCTGCTGATGGATGAATCATTCAGCGCGCTTGACCCGGCCACGCGCACGGCAATGCAGCGCTTGCTCCGGTCTATCTGGCAGGAGAGCGGAACAACAATTGTCTTTGTCACGCACAACCTGGCTGAGGCCGTTTACCTGGGCAGCAGAGTTCTGCTGATTGCCAAAGATCCCCGGCAGGAATGCTCCCGGATTGCTCTCGATTTAAACGTTCCAGCTTACATGCGGCGCGCAGATGGCACGCCGGAACCTGAAGAATTGCAACTCGTTATGAGCCGGTTGGAGTTCGCGGCGTCCGGGGATGCTCTGGAGGAGATGGCGGAGTTTGCGGGCTAGACTCTTTCTTTCCGCTTAGCGCGCTCTCGATTGCCACGATCAGATCCGGATCATCAGGCGCAACATCCGGTTCAAAGCGGGCCGTGAGCTGCCCCTTGCGGTCCACGACAAATTTCGTAAAGTTCCAATGTACATCCCCTTTGAGCTTTGGATTCGCTTCCTTTGTCAAGTAGTGAAAGAGCGGCGTGATTTCGTCGCCCCGTGCTTCGACCTTAGAGAACAGGGGAAAGGTGACGTGATAGTTGGATTGGCAGAAGGCTTCAATCTTGGCTTCGCTCTCCGGCTCCTGCGCGCCAAAATCGTTGGAAGGAAAACCGAGCACTACCAGCCCGGATGCTTTGTACTTGTCGTAGAGCGTCTGTAAGCCCGCGTATTGGGGCGTAAAGCTGGAGTTGCTCGCCACGTTCACAATCAGCAACGCCTTTCCCTTGAACTGCTCAAAGGAAACCATCTTGCCCTTGATGTCAGGCAAATTGAATGCATACAGGCTGATCTTGTTCGCCGTTTCCGCCGCCGCCAGAACGGCTAGACCGAGGTATAAAAAGACGCGCTTAATGGAGGTCACCTATGCGATCAGGTCCGTAATCACGTTTCCGGCAACGTCCGTCAGGCGGAAATCGCGGCCGCTATACCGGTAAGTGAGTTTTGTATGATCGATGCCGAGCAGGTAAAGAATCGTTGCGTGCATGTCATGAACGTGCACCGGCTTCTCAATGGCTTTCCAGCCGAAATCGTCCGTGGCGCCGTACACAGTACCTGCTTTCACGCCGCCCCCCGCCATCCACATGGTAAAGCCGTGCGGGTTGTGGTCACGGCCTGCATGGGTTTGACCGCCGTTGAAGCCGCTTCCGGTTTCCACCACGGGAGTGCGCCCAAACTCGGAGCCGCAAACAATCAGAGTTTCATCCAGCAAGCCGCGTGATTTCAGGTCTTTCACCAGCGCGGCGAAGGGCTGATCGGAGTCGCGGGCATTTTTGCGATGAAGCTGAATATCAAAATGGTGGTCCCACGGATCGCCCTTCGCGTAGTAGACCTGGACCATGCGGACGCCACGCTCCACCAGCCGGGCTGCCATCAGGCATCCTCGCGCCGTGCTCCCCTCGCCGTAGAGCTTCTGAACTGCCTCGCTTTCTTTCGTCACATTGAAGACGTCAGGCGCTTCGGTCTGCATGTGATATGCCGTTTCCATGGATTGGATAGTAGCTTCCAGTTGCGGGTCTTTGTCCTGTTCTCCCTGCATCTGCAAGCGGTCAAGCTGTGAAACCAGGTCCAACTCTTTCCGCTGGCGCTGCATGTCGAATTTCTTATTCTGAATGTTTGGAATCAGCTTCTCGGGATCGAACTTGCGCTCTTTATCATTGCTGGAAATATAAGTTCCCTGGTGCACAGGCGGCAGAAACCCGGAACTCCAGAGCGGCGGCCCCACTGTCGTGGGCACTTCGGGACACAGCACCACAAAGCCGGGAAGATTCTGGTTGTCAGTGCCGAGGCCATAGGTCAGCCAAGAGCCCATGGAAGGACGCCCTGTTACGTTCGCTCCCGAATTCATCATGATGATGGCAGGTTCGTGGTTCGGAATATCCGTATACACTGACCGAACGATGCAGAGGTCATCCACGATAGAGCCAAGATGCGGAAAAAGTTCGCTGACTTCCGTGCCGTTGTGACCGTACTTCTCAAACGCAAAGGGCGATTTCATCAAATTGCCGACCTTGCGTTCATGCGATAAAGGACCGCCCGGCATGGGCTGTCCATCATACTTAGTCAAGGCCGGTTTTGGATCGAAGCTGTCCACCTGCGACAAGCCACCATTCATAAACAGAAAAATGACCCGTTTCGCTTTTGGCTTGAAGTTGGGCTTGTCAATCAGCCAAGGGGCCGGGCCAACCGTATTGGCCGCTTTGGCGATTGATCCGACAAGGCTGGCGAAGCCGAGCATGCCGAAGCCGCCGCCCATCCGGCAAAGCGCTTCCCGTCGTGTCACCGGCTGTCCTGGATTAGGATGTCGTCGCATTGGCATTGATAGATTCTCTTTATGAATAGATCGTTAATTTACAAACTCGAATTCGTTCGAACTCAACAGCACGCGAGCGTACTCCTTCCAGGCCGTTGAAGGTTGACCCGTAATGGTCTCCCCCTTCAGGTCCGGCGTGGTGCGGAGAAAGTTCAGGCCCAGTTCCGCTTCTTTCGGCGTCGGAGCGCGGCCATACAGGATACGGTAAGCTTCCCGGATTCGCGTGTTGTCATCTCCCGTGGCGTAGACGCGCCGGGCCACTTGCTCCGCTTGCTTATATACAAAGTTGCTGTTCATGAAATAAAGCCGTTGTAACGGAACAATAGTGCTGAATCGCTGCTCGGCGGTGAAAGAAGGATTGGGAAAATCAAATACCTGCAGAAAGTTGTTCATGCGGAAGCGGCTGATTTTGCAGTAAACCGTGCGCCGCGTGTTATCGTCGCTGAAATCCGTAGAGGGTCCGCCTACTTTTTTCAAGTCAAGCGTACCAGCGGCAAAAAGCACGGAGTCGCGGATCTGCTCAGCATCCAGCCGCTGACGATTAAATCGCCAATAAAGCCGGTTCGCCGGATCTTTCTCGTCATTTTCCTTCGAGTCCTGGCTGGAAAGCCGGTAGACCGAGGACAACATAATTTCACGCTGCAGTTTTTTGATGGACATGCCATGCCCGACAAGATAATTGGCAAGGTATTCCAGCAGCTCGGGATTGCTCGGCGGGTCGCCCGCTTTCCCAAAGTTGTCGGGAGTATTCACAATGCCCGTGCCGAAATGCCATTTCCAGACGCGATTGACAAAGACGCGAGCCGCCAGCCCGCTGCCGACAATGTTTTCCGCCAGTTCAAGCCGCCCACTGCCTTGCTTAAAAGGCTTTACGTCACTAGGAGAAAGAACCTCCGGAAAGTGTCTCGGAACCGGGTCTCCCAGATTATGAGGATTGCCGCGCAGGTTCACGGCCACATCAATCGGTTTCGGCTTGTCCGCCACACCGTGAACAAACGGGAACTTTTCCCCTTCTTCCGCACTCTTTTGCAGTTCTTCAATCTGCTTATTGAGTGCTCCCATGTGCTCTTGCCACTCAGGGCTTAAGCGCCTGGTTAGTCCCCAGCCGCGAAATACAAAAAGTCCGGGTTTTGCCCGCTCATCATCGGTAGATTCAAGCGATCTCAGGAAGAGGTCCACCCAGAGATTCGCCTTTTCCGTGGGCAGAGTCTTGAGTTCCAGGTTGCAGCCGGGGCAGAACTGATCATCCGTCTCGAACTCATTCGGCTTGGCATCCCATTCCAGCCGTTCGGGAACGTCACCTTTCGCTTTAATGATGTCGTTTTCTTTTTTAATCTTCTTGGCGTCCGCCATGATGCTCAGCACCAGCTTTTGATAGCTATCCGCTAGCGCTTTGGCTTGGTCTTCGCTGCCACCCGTGGCGATCATGGCCTGCCAGTCCTTTAGGAATGGATACTGCTTCTTCGGCGTTTTCAGGTAATTGACCCAGCGCTCCAGCATCTCCGGATCGCACTTGTCACGGCTGGCAACCGCTTCCAACGGCATCTTTGGCTCGCCGCTCACGCGCCAAGCGGCCACCATGTATTTTGCTGATTGATGCGCAAGAATCTCGGAAAGCTGCTCCGTTTCGTTTTGCGAAAATTCGCGTAATTCTTTCCGGAGAGCAACCAGTTGATCCTGCTTGCGCTGCCAGGCAAGGACTGTCGCCGTCGAGGTGACGGGATACTCATTGTAAGTGGTGCTGGCGAAAACGCCGATCAACGCGTAGTAGTCTTTCTGGAGAATAGGATCGTACTTATGGTTATGGCAGCGTGCGCAAGCGACTGTCAATCCCAGCATGCCTCGCGTCACCATATCGACGCGCTCATTTCGTTCGTCGGCCCGCCCCTGAACCGGTTCGGCCTGATCCCAGATCCATGGGCCTTGCCCCAGCATGGCGGTGCCGGTCACGAATTTTTCACGATCTTTCGCATCCAGCAAATCACCAGCTAACTGCGCTTTCACGAATGTGCTGTAAGGCATGTCATTGTTAAATGACTTGATGACCCAATCGCGATAGAAGTAAGCGCCATTCCAGGGCATGTAGCCGCGCCCCATGGGGTCCAATCCGCGCACATCGTCTTCGCCGTAACGCACCACGTCCAGCCAGTGCCGGCCCCAGCGCTCGCCATAACGAGGAGAGGCGAGCAGGCGATCCACAACATGCTCGTAAGCTTGCAGAGAACGGTCTTTTTCAAAAGCCTCAATCTCTTCCGCCGTGGGAGGAAGTCCCGTCAGATCATAAGTAGCGCGACGGATCAATGTTCGCTTATCGGCCAGCGGAACTGGTTTCAAGCCTCCCTCTTCGAGCTTCGCCAAAATAAATCGATCCAAATCCGTCGTGGCCCACTTCTTGTCGGCGACGGCGGGAACAGGAGTGTTATGCAAGGGTTGAAACGACCAGAACTTCTTTTGCTCCGCCGTAATCTTAGGGCCAGTCGGCACGACCGGCGCTGCCGGTGAGTTCGGCCAAGGAGCGCCGAGCTTCACCCAATCTTCCAGCACTGCAATCTCTTCCGCTTTCAAATGACCGCCCTTAGGCATTTTCAATTCGCCTGTTTGTTTCACTGCCTGAATCAGCAGACTTTTCTCAGGGCTGCCCGGAACAATCGCAGGACCGGAATTCCCACCCTTCAGCAAGGCGGCGAGCGAGTCTACCCGCAATCCGGAAGTGGCGGCGGCAGTATGGCACCCGTGACAGTTGCTGGCGAAAATGGGCCGCACCCGGGTTTCAAAGTAGTCCCCGGCGGGCGAAGCGGCTCCCACGCCTCCCTGAAGGGGCGCAGCAGCAGTCGTTTGCACACCCGGCCCCGGCGCGCCCATTTTGACCCACTCTTCCAAAGCCGCCACCTCTTCCGGCTTCAGCTTGCCGCCTTTCGGCATTTTCAAATCATTGTCAGTCTGCCGGACGGCAATAATGAGCAGGCTCTTATCCGGATTGCCGGAAACAATCGCCGGGCCGGAATTTCCACCTTTCAGCAATGCATCTATCGAATCGACGCGAAGACCGGACATTGCTGCCGCTGTGTGACAGCCGTAGCAGTTCTTCTGCAGGATCGGCTGCACCTTGGTCTCGAAGTAGCCTGGGGCGGCAGGCGCGGATTGCTGGCGGGCTAAAGCGTGAAAATGGAAAATAGCAGCGGCACTGAGAGCCACACAGAGCATGGCTGGCGTTCGCTTACTCATAACGTCGATCCTTGTAAATGGAGCACAAAGCCACCGACAGGGTGTTCGGGTAAGGACTCAGCGTTGTGGGACGGGACAGCGCTATTTGATGCTTTCTCATTAAGCTATCACATTTTGCGTTTGTTTTCCGCTATCCCACGGATAAAACAATTCGATAAGGAATGTTGCCTACAGGACTTTATACTGGCGTGATTACTCCTCGAATGCCCAAACGCAATATCTCCTTTCTCTTGCTGTCTATAGCCGCACAGATAGTTATGGCGCAGGAAACCACGCCTCAGCAGCCAATCCACCGGCGCGCGCTTCCTCCAAAGCCGGGCGTAAAGCCCCCCGGAGTTCAAATTCCTCTCGCAAAACTGATTCCAGAAGCCAAGTTCAGCCTGCCCGGCGCGCCGGATTGGATCGCCATCGGTGACGATGTTTGGGTATCGAACAGTCCCAAAAACAATGTGAGCCGCATTGATCCAAAAACGAATAAGATCTCCCAGACCATCACGGGATTAAGCAAGCCTTGTTCGGGTTTGGCCATTGGCTTCGGCAGCTTATGGGTGCCGAATTGTGGAACTCAAACCTTGGCGCGAATCGATTTAGAAACAGGGGCGATTGCAACAACCATCCCGACCGGAGTGGCCGATTCCGAAGGCGGCTTGGCGGTGGGAGCGGGAAGCGTCTGGCTTCTGACCGACAAAAAAAGCACGCTCTCACGTATTGATCCCACAACCAATTCCATCAGCGCGACCATTGCGCTTCCGGAAGGCTGCTACAACGCTGTTTTCGGTTTCGGCAGCGTCTGGGTCTCCTGCACAAAACAGAACACAGTGGTGCGGGTTGATCCGGCTTCTAACAAAATCCAGACAACAGTACCAGTGGGACCAGAACCCCGCTTCCTTACGGCGGGCGAAGGCGCCGTATGGACTCTGAACCAGGGCGACGGAACAGTGACTCGGCTTTCACCAGAGACCAACCGCGTGGAAGCGACTATTGAGCTCGGCATCCCCGGGCCGGGCGGGGACATATCGGCAGGCGAGGGATCGATCTGGGCCACCTCCTTTGGCTTTCCCCTTTCCCGGATCGATCCCAAATCGAATCAGGTGTTGCAGCAGTTCGTGGGCGAGGGCGGAGACGCAATCCGGGCAGGCAGCGGCTCGGTATGGCTGTCCAATTATAAATTTGGGACCGAGTGGAAGCTCGATCCCAAAGTACTGGCAACAATCAAGTAATTGCTTCCCAAGAAGCGCCGTTAGAACGAATACCGCAGGCTGGCTTGAAATACTCTCGCGGGGTAGGCGCTTTGGAACTCGCCAAACGTCGAAGGAAGGTTCACGTCCAGCTTTGGGTTATAGAAATTCACGTGATTGAACGCGTTGAATGCCTCACCACGAAACTGCAAACGATGTCCCTCAAACGGCATTTTAAAGTTCTTCATGACCGCGATATCGAAGTTAGTAAACCCAGGCAGCCGAACAATGGCTCTGGTTCCGGTGGTTCCGCCGGCCTGCTGGAAGTAGTTACCCGCTGCAGAGGTACTGCTGAACAGACTGGGCAGTCCATTGTTATCAATGGTTAAGCCGTAAACATTCGGAGCGCCAGGCAGCAGGTTTGTAAGGGCGCTGTATTCATAGTTTGTCGGATACACGCCGCCTGCTGTAATCGTGGTCGGAAGCCCGGAGTGATAACGCGCGATGGTCGACACTTGCCAGCCGCCAATCACGGCATCGACATACTTGTTCACGCCGCTGGCAAAACTCTTGCCTTGTCCGAACGGCAGTTCGTAGGTGACATCAGCGGTGATGTTATGGCGCATATCGAAATCGGAAGATCCGCGAAAAGCGCTGGCGTTGAAGGCATCCTGGAGAATGGCACCACCGAATTTGGCGCCTGATTCTGCACCTGATGAATTATCAATCGAGTGCGAAAGCGTGTAATTAAAATCGAATGCGACGCCATTGCTCAGAGGACGTCGGAAGGTGAGAGTAGCCGCGTGGTAATTAGCGAAAGCAGCGTTATTCCAGGTCGGCATTCCCGCAAGCTGAAGCGGGAAGAAAGTGTTGCAGCCCGTTTTTGTGTAGCAGCTATTAGTGCCCTTGATGCGCTGCCGGTCTGACAGGTTGAGGTTGTCCTGATCGCTGAGCCCGTTCTGAACTACCCAGCCTTGATAGTAATTTTGAGTGGCGGAACCGGACACATAAGCATTGGCTAATCCGGGGAACATATTCTCAATGAAAGGAACGGGTGCAACGGGACCATAGTTCTGTCCGGCGGCCAGATAATCGCTGTGTAGGACTTGCATGGCTTGCGACCATGTGGTCCCGGAAGCCGGATCTCTGAACTGCGTGAGCGGCTGATCGAAGTCCTGTTGCAGCAGACCCCGGCGGTACAGGCGTCCGGCATAACCGATTTCAATCGTCAATTTGCCGGGCAGTTGCTTGGCGTAGTTTGCGTTGAGCACCATGGAGTAGGGAGCTTTCAAGTTTGAGACAACACCCACGCCCTCGTTAAACCCTCCGGTAATGGT
>JBJMGL010000146.1:0-7096 GCA_045807985.1 Bryobacteraceae bacterium | reverse complement strand
GGGCCCGGTAAAAACCGTTTTGCCGGAGCAGATCCCTGATGGATTCCATGGCCTGAACCCGTTGGGAGTCGGCATAATTGGTTCCCAAGTGGAGCCGGGCCACATCAATCATCTGGCTGGCGCTGGGAGGCGCCTTCACGCCTGAAACCAGAACGCGCCCGACGAAATAGGCAGGACGCGTCAGGAATCGCAGCACCAGCTTTCCATCAACTTCTGCGGCGTCCACCGCCAAGTCAGCATATCGCCCGCTGGCAAACAGGTTTTGTATCGCCTGACGCAACTCTCCTTCGTGAAATTCGGACCCAATCGTGAAGGGCAGCCGCTGGCCGAGTTCCTCTTCTGAAAGAGGCTGATTTTCCGGCCGGAATTGTATCGCTGCAATACGGAGGCCCTCAGAGCGCGAGGCGTCCTGAACCGGAGACGGGTGCTGCGCGGAAGCGCAAACGGCAATGGCCGCCAATAACAGAACGGCTGTTACGATTTTTGTATATGCATCCGGGTCAAAAGGACCGCTACTCCCGGCAAGTTCTCTTTTCGCCCATTGGAGAAAAAGGACAGGAAAAGATTCGAAACGCGTCCGTGTGCGTGGTTGGCTGCGGCGCTCTGGGCAGTTTTGCCGCTGAGTCTCTGGCGCGCGCGGGAGTGGGCCGATTGCGTTTGATTGATCGCGATTACGTCGACTTTTCAAATCTTCAAAGACAATGGCTCTTTGACGAGAACGACGCCTCGAACGAGACGCCCAAAGCCATCGCGGCCGCCCGCCGGTTGAAAGCAGTAAACAGCGAAGTCATAATTGAACCGTTTGTAAATGATTTGACCCCCTCCAACGTAGAGGAGTTAGCGGGAGATTGCGACGTGATCCTGGACGGCACTGACAACTTTGAAACCCGTTATCTCCTCAACGATTTTAGCGTGAAGCAAACCATTCCCTGGATCTACGGAGCCGCCATCGGCAGCTACGGCATTGTCATGCCCATCGACTCCCGGCGCGGCCCCTGCTTTAGTTGCGTATACCCGGAGCCGCCCACCGGCCTTCAGCCAACCTGCGATGTGAATGGAGTCATTTCCTCCACGACAGCCTCCGTGGCGGCGCTTCAAGTCGCGGCCGCTTTGCGCCTGCTGGTAGGCGCCAGGGATTTCCACCCCCGGATTCATAGTTTTGACGTTTGGCAGGAAACGAGTCAGTATATTGATGCGGGCGAGCGCGATCCCGGCTGTCTGACCTGTGGCCGCCATGTCTATAGTTACCTGGAGGGAAAGCGCAACGTGCCGGTCAGTTTATGCGGCCGCAATGCGGTTCAGCTTCATAACACGGCGAAAACACTCGATTTGCAGCAACTCGCCACGCGGCTCAAACCATTCGGCGAAGTACGGGTCAACGAGTTTGCTCTGCGTATGATCCTACCTAAATACGACATGACCGTATTCCCCGACGGTCGGGCCATTGTGAAAGGAACAACCGACGTAGGAATCGCGCGAAGCTTATACGCCCAACTGCTGGGGTCTTGATACATCCAACGTTTCGTCATGTTATTTTAGGTTTTGCCGATGGGGACGCTTAGCTCAGCTGGTTAGAGCGTCTGGTTTACACCCAGAAGGTCACAGGTTCAAATCCTGTAGCGTCCACCACTACCCTCCCTTTCTTGAGATCGCTGGTTTTGCTTAAGATCGCCTCTGCCTTCCGTGATAATCTCCCTGCAAGTTACCGGCCTCCTGTTGATAAATTCCACGTTTAGCCCTTAATACTAATTGATTCCTATAAAACTAGCTTAGAAGGCGAAAATAATTTAGATTTCCGGTAATCTTTCCCCTTTGTGCAGCGTTAATACCGAGAAAGCTTTGTTACCGGTTATTTGGTTTACGGGTCTTAGCGGAGCGGGCAAATCGACCCTCTGTCGCGCAGTGGAAAGTGAATTGCAGCTATGCCGCATTCCTACTTCCGTGCTGGACGGGGATATCATCCGGCAGAGTCTGTCGAAGGATCTTGGCTACTCTCCCGAGGACCGCGTTGAAAACTTAAGGCGCGTCAGCAGACTAGCGAAACAGGTCAATCAGGACGGCTTCCTTGTCCTGATTGCCGCGATCTCGCCCTATGAAACAACACGCGCCGAAATTCGCAAAGAACACGCGTGTTTCCTGGAAGTCTTCGTTAATGCGCCGTTGGAAATTTGTGAGAGTCGCGATCCTAAGGGACTTTACCGGCAGGCGCGGGCCGGCCTGATTGCTCACTTCACAGGAATTTCAGCGCCGTACGAGATTCCGTCCAATCCGGACATTGAGTGCAAGACCAGCCAGGAAACGATACAGGTCAGTTGTGGCAAGGTGCTGGCTGCTATTGAGCCCTTTGTCAGTGACTTAGCGGCTAGAGATATTCGCGCTTTCCAAAGAGCTCTCAACAAAAGCCGAATTGCCAGCAATGTAGAAACTGGAGCATTTAAGCCATGACGGCTTCTCAGGCGCAAAGGTCGCCAAACGTCAGCACGCCATTTCCGGTATTAATCTGTTCCATTCCGAAAGCGGGAACCTATTTGTTGAGCAGCATCGTGGAAATCCTGGGATTTGCCAAAACTCATTTCCATATTTCAAAAGACGAATACAGTGATTACCGCTTTGGGTCACAGGAGGAGCATCGAAAAAATCCCGAAAAATTTCGGGTCGTTGCCTCTTATCAGAGTGTTTTATCATCCCTGCCTCCCGGCACGCATGCGGTCAGTCATTTGCCGTGCGACGAAGGAGTACAAACAGTATGCCGCCAAAGTGCAATAAAGGTTTTCTTTCTCGCCCGCGATTTGCGTGATTGCGCCATCTCCTACATGCGTTTCCTCGCTGATACCGGACGTGACGACAGCGCGCAAGCGGAGTGGATGCAAGCGGAAGACGGACCGCAGCGTTTAATCCGCTTCCTCGAAACGTATCACTGGTTTTTTGCCGCAGCTCAATCGATCATTTCCTGGCAGTCTTGTCCGATTGCAAATACAATTCGTTTTGAAAGTTTATTAGGTGACTACGGAGTCGCTGCCCAGCATCATGCCATTGAGCAAATCTGCGCCCATGTGTGCTTGGAAGCGGCGCGCGTCAATATGCAGGCGCTTCTTAGCTCCACTCTACACACGCCAACGCTAACGTGGTCAGGCCAGCGAACTCAAAGATCACTTTACTGGTCAGATACTGCCGAGCAACGGTTTATCGAACTCGGAGGCGATGCTCTAAACCGTCATCTCGGCTATGAGTAGACAACGTAGGCCGCTTTTACAGGGGATTTCCCTGATACAGGTAAACTGGTAATTACCCGTCCATCTGAAATCATAGAGTAAGCTGTTGGTTCGAAGTATGTCTACGTTGTTTCAAATCGCCTCCGCCGCAACCGAGGAAAATGCTGTCATTTTGTTGAATCCAAATGACAACGTTGCGATTGCTCGTGTTCCCCTCTCGCCAGGACAGCGCATTACGGCTGGTCAAGCTGATCTCGCATCCTCTGATTCGGTGCTGCCCGGTCATAAAATTGCGTTGAAAGATATTCGCGCTGGCGAGCCCATCCGCCGCTACGGTGAAATCATCGGATTAGCCCGTTATGACATTGCCGCCGGTCAGCACATACACGAACACAACCTTGTTTACCAGGAACTAGATCCCACGTTTGAGGGCGCCGCTCCGACTCCTACATCCATTGCAAGCACACGATCTTTCAAAGGTTACCAGCGCGAGGATGGCCGCATAGGCACCCGAAACTACATCGCGGTCGTAGCCGCCAGCAATTGCGCGGCGCACACTGTCAGCCTGATTGAGAGGCATTTCGAAGGCAGAACCCTGCCTCCCAACGTGGACGGCGTGGTTTCCTTTCCGCACGGCGATGGCTGCGCTCAGACCATCGGTCCCGACACGCAGCAATTGCAGCGGACGCTCGAAGGCGTGCTGGACCACCCCAATGTGGCGGCGGCGGTCATCCTGGGCCTCGGCTGCGAGGTCAATCAAATTGATCATTATCTCGGGCGCAAAAGCCAGTACTCTTCCAAAAACCTGGTCGGCCTGACCCTACAGGAAAGCGGCGGCACGCGCCGGGCTGTGGAACAGGCGTCGCGTGACATCGAACAGCTTTTGGAGCAGGTTGCCGGACTTGAGCGGACGCCCGTTCCGGCATCTGCCCTGGTTCTCGGCCTCAATTGCGGCGGTTCGGACTCTTTCTCCGGGATTACCGCGAATCCGGCGCTGGGCTACTGCTGTGACCTCATCGTCCGCGAAGGAGGCACGGTTGTGCTGGCGGAGACAACAGAAATCTTCGGCGCGGAACACACCCTGCTGCGTCGCGCCAAGGACGAACAGACAGCGCGCAAACTACTGGACTGCATCGATTACTACAAGACCTACCTTCGCCAGTTCGGCGGCAGTTTCAATGACAATCCATCGCCGGGCAACAAGAAAGGCGGCCTGACCAACATCGTCGAAAAATCCTTGGGCGCGGTAGCCAAAGCCGGCACCACTACGCTTGAAGATGTAGTCGGCTACGGCGAACGGATCCGCAGCCATGGCTTTGTTTTCATGAACACGCCCGGTTACGATCCGGCCTCTTTAGCGGGCTTGGCTGCGGGCGGCGTGAACCTGATTGCCTTTACCACGGGCCGGGGCAGCGCCATTGGTTTTCCCACCATCCCGACACTCAAAATCAGCAGCAATTCAGACACGTTCCGCCGCATGCCGGACAACATGGATATCAATGCCGGAACCATTGCGGACGGTACCGCCACAGTGGAAGAAGTCGGGGTGGAGATCTTCGAATCGCTGCTGCGGGTCGCCTCCGGCGAAAAGACTAAGGCGGAAATCTTGGGCCATCATGAGTTCGTGCCCTGGAAAATTGGCCCGGTTTTATAGAAGCTCTTACGAGTTGCAGGAGGGAGGCGGCGTCTCGGTGTGGTTGGTGTGACGCCGCGCTCTATGTGGTTCCAAGGTTATAGGCAGAATAACAGCTGATTATCCATTTGTCCTGGAACCAGAGATGGGTTTTACACTACAACTTTTGGTTGATCCAGCTTGCGGTACGAAGGCAACTTAGCAAATAACATTGCAGCGCAAGCAACGGCGGCTGTGAATATAAGCAGCACCAACCGGTACGAGTGCGTCACATCGAAAAACCTTCCCAACACTAGCGGTCCAAGCGCCCCCGCGACAGCGTAAGCCGACCACGTATACCCGTACAGTTCGCTGAACCGCTCCAACCCAAAATACCGGGTCAGCAGATAGGGCACCGCATCCGATTCCGCGCCTAACCCAACGCCCACCAGCAAAGCTCCTGTATATGAACTCCAGATAGCGGCGTCGAAAATGATGAGCAGCATCCCGCAAGCACAAACCGCAAACAGTAGAGCCGCCGTTCGAGACGCCCGGAAGCGGTCCAGCAGATAGCCGGTAAGCAGTTTACTGGCGAGTGTGGCAAAGCCCATAGCCGCCATGACGTTAGCCGCTCCTGCGGCGGAACTGCCGCGATCTGTCAAGTACGGCACGAGATGCGCCGTCAAGCCGTTGGTAGCCAGCGAGAACAGCATCAGTCCCGACAAGAGGCACAGGAATGTAGAAGATAGTAGGGAAGCGCGCAGGCTCCCCGATCTCACTTGCACTACTGCATCAGGTTGTTTCCGCTCATGCGGCTCATGCACGAAAGCAGCCGTCAAAGGCAGGCCAAGTACAAGGATGACTGCCCCTAATATCAGGTAGGCGACGCGCCATCCAAAGTTCATGATCAGCCATTGAGCAAAAGGGGGGAACACAACAGATCCCATCCCCGACCCCGCCATGACAACAGCCAGGGCGCGCCCCCGATTGCGTTCAAACCAGGAGCTGATCACCCGCGCATACCCGAGTTGCGTCGTGCCGTTTCCCACAATCCCCATGCAGACAAACACAAGTAATAACTGCCAGTAGTGGGCGGTCAGCAGACCAAGAGAAGCAAAGCACAGGCCATAGAGGACGACGCACGGCAAAATAACTTTTCGCGCCGGAAACCGGTCGAGCAGCCTGCCGATGAACGGCGAACAGAACGCCACTGTCAATGCCGTCAGGGTAAACGCCAACGACACCTGCGAACGCGACCACCCGAACTCCGCAGTCAATGGCTTTAGGAAAATGCCGAACGTAAAGATGACAACCGATCCGAAACCAACAAAGCTCCCGCAAAACGCAGCCAGCAAGATCAGCGCCGGATGAGTACGCCTGATCAGCCGGGAATCGAGAGCCGCGGAGCTTTCCATGTAAGCCTTACTGTAGCTCTAAAAGATGAGCTTCAGCGCCAATTGGAGCAGGCGTGGAGGCCCCGCCTGTAGAACGTGACCGAATTCAGGCGATTGCAAGTCGTTCTCCGGCAATCCAAAGTTGGCATGATTCAGGCAATTGAAACACTCCGCCCGGAACTGCAGGAACGAACTTTCACGAAGGGCAAATTTCTTAAAGAGAGAAAAATCAACATTTTGAATTCCAGGTCCCCGGATTACGTTACGTCCCTCATTCCCAAACTGTCCCGCCTGTGTCACGGGATTGAGCGACTGAAATGCTGCACGACTGACCCACTGGTTCGGCGTACGCGGTCCGGCATTGGGATCAGCCGCCAGATTCGGACGGCTTGAATAAAAACCGGTAATCTCCGGGGCAGTCCCTTGCAAGGCAACATTGGCGCTGTCATAAACCGTAAAAGGCGTTCCCGAGGAGAATGTGGAAATCGTATTGAATTGCCATCCGTTGAGCAGCACCGAGGCAAATCCCGGCGCGCTTCGCCACTGCGGAAACAGATAGCTGCCGCTCAATACAAACCGGTGCGTGGCGTCAAACAAAGACGGGCCATGTTCAGCCCGCAAATTGGAAGGATTTTGCGCCAGATCATTTTCACCCGCCACGAGAGTCGGCGCTGAACCGGCAATGTTCAGACTGGAAACATAATCCAGGCTTTTAGACCACCAGTAAGAGGCCGTAAAACCGAAGTTTGCCGTGAACTGGCGCGAAAGTAGAACTTGCAGCGCGTGATAAGTGGAACTGGAGTTATCGGCAATCAAGCCCACAGAACCAAACGCGCAGGATCCGTTCGGTAAACAATCCGCATAGGGCCGCCGCTGAT
>JBJMGL010000145.1:0-4519 GCA_045807985.1 Bryobacteraceae bacterium | reverse complement strand
CGAGGGAAAGCGTGCGCCGTTGGGCTTCCCGGATGATGGGCCACTTTTCGCTGTCGCCCGATTTGAAGTTGGCAAGCTGGACAAAGAGAAATGGGAAGTTGCCTTCGCGCCAGTGCGCACGCCAGTCGCTAATGAGCGCGGGAAAAAGCTTTGCATATAAGGGAGCGCGTACGGCTGCGCTGTTCGACTCGCCTTGATACCAGATAACGCCTTTGATGGAGTACTCGGTAGCGGGGGCAACCATGCCGTTGTACAGCCAGGAAGGAGCCCAGGAAGCGGGATTAGGGTGCCAGGAGTGTTTGGGTAGTGGTTGGTTTGCTTTGCGGGCTGCTGCGTCCTCCCGTTCTTCCGCTGCTTTCATGGCTTCAAAATCCGCTTGTTCATTAATCATTTGCGCGCGTGCGGCAAAGACTGGCATGAGTCCGGCGTCGGAAGAAAGGCCGTCGAGACTGGTCCAGGCTTCGGCGGGCGTGCCGCCCCAGGTGGAGTCGATGAGGCCGATGGGAACGTGCTCCTGCTCCGTCAATTGGCGTCCGAAGAAGTAGGCGGCTGCGGAGAAGTTTTTGGCGGTTTCGGGGGTGCAAGGTGTCCAGGATTGATCGTAGTCGGGCAGCGGGTAGTCAGAGGCTTTGTGGCGCACATAGAGCAGCCGGATATTGGGTTGGTTGGCATTCCTGATCTCCTCTTCCGAGTTTTTGGTAATGGAATTTCCTGGAAAGCCTTGCAACGGCATCTCCATGTTGGACTGGCCGGAGGCGAACCAGACGTCGCCGATGAGGATGTCGTCAAGATCAATGGTGTTGCTGCCTTTCACTGTTAACTGGAAAGGGCCACCGGCGGGCTGAGGAGGAAAATAGAGGGTCCAGTGTCCTAATTTGTCGGCGGTGGCGGTTTGAGTGGTTCCTTTGAAAGTCGCCGAGACATTTTCGCCTGGTTCTGCCCATCCCCAAAGATGAAGGGGGCGTTCTCGTTGCAGGACCATGTGGCTGCTGACGATTTTGGGCAGGCGCACCTCGGCCCTTGCTACAGGCGCGGTTAGGGCGATCAGAGAAGCTAAAAGGGATTTCCAGTATTGATACATTGGCGTAGGCGTTGAAGGTCTTCGTTTACTTTATCGGAAAGCCGCGTGACGCACACGCGAATGCGATGGCCGCTGAGTTTTTGAAGCGCAGCGGCCGTTACGCGGATTGTGTCATGCGCGAAATTGTGCCGCAGCGTTTTGATTTGTTCCAGCGGCACGGGAGCGCACGGAAAGTCTTTCTTGATCCCGGTGGACGAGCGGTGGATTCGACGGGTTTCATTGAGCTTTTTTCACAGGCGGAACGGGTGGGACTGGATCTGGTGTTTCTAATTGGCGGGCACGATGGTTTGCCGCCGGAGTGGAAACATCGGGCGGACCTTCTGCTTTCGCTGTCTCCCATGACGTTTCCCCATGAGTTGGCGCGGGCTATGCTGCTGGAGCAGATTTACCGGGCTTTTACCACGCTGCGGGGGCATCCGTATCCGCGATAGCTATTCTTCCCGTAAGGCGGTCATGGGGTCGAGACGCGCGGCGCGTAGGGCGGGAACGTAACTCGCAATGAGGGTGATTGAGGCTAGTGCAGCAATGGCGATAACCAGAGAGGCTGGGTCCCACGATTTCAGGCCGAAGAGGAAGGAACTCACGGCACGGGCTGCGAACAAGGCCAATACGGTCCCGACAAGGAGGCCGATCAACAGCAACATTGCCGCTTCTCGAATGACCATGGCAATGACAGCGGACCTGTCCGCTCCGAGCGCCATGCGGATGCCGATTTCGTTACGGCGGCGGGTCACCATATAGGCAATTACGCCATAAAGACCGACTGTGGCGAGCGTGACGGCGAGGAATCCGAAGAAACTGGAGAGTGTTGCCATTAGGCGTTCTCGCAGGAGTCCTTCTCGAACGTCTGTTTTGAAAACCTTGAAGCTGAGCGTGATGGATGGATTAGTTTCATTGATGACGCGCTTCACGGAAGAAGTTAGCGCGGAAAGCGAAATGTCTGACCGTATGAAAAAGGATGGGGTGCCATTCGGCTCTTCAATCTGCGATTCGGGTTCAAAGACGATTGGGGCAAACTCTTCGCGCAGATCCCGGTATTTTGTATTCTTAACGAGACCGACAATCTCATAGAATGGCTCGGATACGCCGGGGCTGCCTTGAATTCGAAAGCGCTTCCCGATTGGGTTTGTGCCGCCGGTGAACTTGCGTGCGAACGCCTCATTCACGATGGCGACTTTTGGCGATGCGGGAGTGTCGTTTGTGTTGAAATCGCGGCCAGCAAGTTGCGGGATGCCGAGCGTCTTGAAAAAGCCGTCGCTGACACGATTGAAGTTGACAATTTCCTTTTGGTTTTCTTTCCCCTCCAGCATGACCCGCTCGTTCCATGTGCTCCCATTAACGGGTGTAATACTGACAATCGCTGCCGACTTCACTCCGGGTGTGCGGCGCAGATGCTCCAGAATGTCTTGATTCATTACGCGCTGGCGGTCTGTCGAAAAGCCCGACTCCCGCATGTCCAGACTGGTGATCAGGATTCCATTTTGCTGAAAACCTGCATCGAGCGTCAAAAGATTGGTAAGGCTACGCACGAAAAGCAGAGCACCAACCAGGAGCAACAGAGAAAGCGCAACTTGTGAAATGACCAACAAACGACGCAAGCCGAACCGTTCGCGACTAGCCGTAATACCACGTCCACCGGTTTTCATCGCTGCGCTTGGAGTTGTGTTGGTAACACGTAGAGCTGGAGTCAGTCCGAACAGGAGGCAAGTTAATATTGCGAGGGCCGCAATAAAACCGAGCACGCGCCAATCGGGACTCAGTTCGAGAAAAAGCGGTTGTCCGGCACTGCTGATAAAGGAAACGAGAAAGCGGCCTAGAGCTTGGGCCAAAGCGGCGCCGAGAGCCGCTCCAATGAGGGCGAGCAGCAGGCTTTCCGATAGCAATTGAAGGATGAGGCGTAGACGGGATGCTCCGATGGCCAGTCGCACGGCAATTTCTCGTTCTCGCACACTCGCTCGCGCAAGCATGAGATTGGCCAGATTCGCACAGGCGATCATCAGCACGAGTCCAGCAGTTGAAAGCAGCAGGATAAGCGGAGCTTCATAAGTCTTCCGGATGGAGGATACACCGCTTCCGGCAGGGGAGGCTCCTAACTGGAACTTTAGGTAGTTCCCGACGTCCTCGGGGCTGTAGGTCGGTGATATTGTCGCTTGGAAAATGGCTGGGGAGATCGTTTTAAGATGCGCCTGCGCTGCGGCGATTGAGACGCCCGGCTTTAGCCTGCCGATCGCTGCCAGCCACCAATAATGCCGTTTGTCCAAAGCGTCCCTACCGGGCTCAAGCAGCGGTTCAGAACAGATGGGAACGGCTACGTCAAACCTGTGCCCTACATCGACGCCAAAGAAATTGGCGGGCGTGACACCGACAATTTCAAACGGATGTCCATTCAGCATGAGCTTGCGGCCAAGCGCCTCTGCCTCTCCGCCAAACTTACGCTGCCAGAACGCGTAGCTGATGACCGCGCCGGAAGACCCGCAACCGCGACGATCATCCGCAGCGGTGAACACTCGCCCAAGCACGGCAGGCACCCCTAACGTGTTAAAAAAATCGCCGTTGATAAAAAGACCTTCCACATTTTGCGCTTCGCCGCTCGGAGCCAGGTTGAAGGTTTTGTTACCCCACGCGGCAATTCCAGAAAACACTTGTTGGCGCGCGCGGATCTGTTCCCATTGGGGGTTGGTCAAGTTTGATCGACGGCCAGTGAAGTTGCCGGTCGCTTGGTGAAAGTTTATGATGATCACTTCCATGAGCTGCTGCGGATCTTTCACCGGCAGCAAGCGCAGACGCACGGCATCGAGCAATTGGAAGATAGCCGTGTTCGCGCCGATGCCTAACGCAAGCGAAAGGACCGCAACGGTTGTGAACCCAAGACTCAAACGGAGCCCGCGCGCGCCATAGCGCAAATCCTGCCAAAGAGCTTCCAAAAGACCGATGCTGTTCATGTTGTAAATCTCCTCCCGGATGAGGGTGGTATTGCCGAATTTCCTGAGCGCGGCGTACCGGGCTGCTTCGGCCGGCATGCCCCGCGCTATGTTGTCCGAAGTTTCAAGCTCGATATAGGCAGTTATCTCTTGCTCTCGCTCCTTATCCCAATAACGTCGGCGAAAAAAGCGCTTCCAGGACATCGTTTACTCTTCGGCAGGCCGCAGGACCTGGTTGATGGCGCGCACCATGCGGTCCCAGCGGCTGGTCTCCTCGGTTAACTGCTTGCGCCCTACCGCAGTCAGCCGGTAGTACCTGGCTTTGCGGTTATTTTCCGAAGTCCCCCAGAAGGAGGCAATCCAGCCTCGGTCCTCCAACCGGTGCAGGGCAGGGTAAAGCGAGCCATGCTCGACTTGAAGAACGTCTTCCGAGCGGTGCTCAATGACATGTGCGATGGTATGGCCGTGCGCGGGACCGGGCACAAGGGTCTGCAGGATTAGCAAATCAAGTGTTCCT
>JBJMGL010000144.1:0-3743 GCA_045807985.1 Bryobacteraceae bacterium | reverse complement strand
GTTTCGCTTCTTCGAAGTGCTCGAATTTCTTCTCAGCTTCTTTGAACTCCCTCGTGTGAACGCATCGCCTTCCTCGGCGATATTCGGCCGGGAATTTCAAATGAAGCATTTCGTGGAACAGCACGTATCTCACTATTAGCTCCGTCGCTTTTGGCGAGTCGAGCGATTTGGTTAGGACAATAATATGGTGCGATGGATCATAATGGCCGAGCGTCGTGCGTGAACATCTTAAGCTCCAGCCCAGTCGCGGCTGCGGCATTAGTCCGCCAAAATACCGAAAATTCAGGTCCTCGAACAGCTTGCAGAGGTCATAAACCTCGCCTTGGGGGGGCCGGATTGGCTTTCTGCCGCGCGCTTGTTTAGCCGACTGTAGCAGCTGCCGCACATCCGCCTGATGCAGATAACGCCGGTAACGCGCCACGACGGACTGATCGGGAACCCGGCGGAACAGTTTTGAAAGCAGAATCAGCGCCAGCGCCTCCTGTACGGGCGCGGGCGCATTTTTCAATAAATCGCTGATATCGACGGCCAAACTGCCATTCGCCAGCCTCACCCGGCTATTGGCATTCGCGTATTGCCGGAACCGAACCGATATGCTGGGCAGAGTCGTTCGCGGCTTAAGTACCCGGAAAACTCGAGCATAAATCTCTTCAACCGTCTCGAAAAATAGAGCGGTTTCAACCTGCATTTCCCCCAAATGTACCATGGTGATGCAAGCTCAATTGATGTAGGCTCAAGACAGTAAAAGGAAAGAGCTTGCAACTTAAGGAGATTCTTGCTCAAAGCAAAAATTAGCGCTCTTGGCTGCTTCGTACCCCCCCGAGTACTAACGAACGACGATCTATCGCAGATCGTTGCGACGAATGATAACTGGATTGTGGAGCGAACCGGCATACGGGAGCGGCGCATTGCGGACATCAACACTGCTACGTCCGACATGGCCATTGCCGCCGCGCGAGAAACGCTGAAACAGCGCGGCATTGAGGCGAGTACACTGGACGCCATCATTGTTTGTACGGTAACGCCCGACATGCTGTTTCCGTCCACCGCCTGCCTGGTGCAAAGCGAGCTGGGCGCAAGCGGCGCGTGGGGGTTCGATCTAGTGGCAGCCTGCTCTGGATTCGTCTATGGAATCACAGTTGCGGCGCACTTCATTTCGGCGGGAACACACCGCAAAGTTTTGGTGATTGGGGCCGATACCATGTCGCGGATCATCGATTACACGGATCGGGCGACTTGCATTCTCTTCGGCGATGGCGCGGGCGCGTTTCTCCTTGAGCCTTCCGAAAGCGAGGAATTTGGCTTTATCGGACACCTGAATGAAATTGATGGTTCCGGAGCTCCCTTTTTGAAGATGCCTGCCGGCGGCAGCCGCCTCCCCGCTTCCGCCGAAACGGTGGCGCAACGCCAACACTACGTCAAGCAGGAAGGCCAGCAGGTTTTTAAATTCGCGGTTCGTAAGATGGCTGATCTCTGCGAGAAAATTCTGAAAATGCACCATTTGACCGCCTCGGACGTTCATCTTCTGATTCCTCACCAAGCCAACAAGCGCATTATTGCGGCCACGGCGGAACGTCTCGGTTTACCGGACGACAAAGTCATTCTGAATCTGGATAAATACGGCAACACGACTGCGGCAACCATTCCGCTTGCGACGCAAGATGCGATCGCAGCCGGTAAGTTGAAAAAGGGCGATCTGGTGTTGATCTGCGCCGTTGGCGCAGGCTATACGGCAGGCGTTAATTTGTGGCGGTGGGCTTTTTGATTCCCGCGAGCTTGGCGGAAAGCTTCTGCTGAACCAATTGCCTTTGGTACTCTTTGAGCACCCGGACAATGTAGCGCTGAGTTTCCCCATAGGGCGGAATGCCGCCGAACTTTGCTACTGCTCCGGGACCAGCGTTATAGGCCGCCAACGCTAAAACAGAATCGCCGTGGTATTGCAGGAGCAACTCCCGCAAGTACTTGGCACCGCCCAAGGCATTGTCACCCGCCTGCGCGGCGTTAACCTTTAACCGCATCGCGGTTTCCGGCATCAACTGCATCAAACCACGAGCGCCCTTGCGGGAAACCGCGTCTT
Organism: Bryobacteraceae bacterium; assembly: GCA_045807985.1. Lineage (GTDB taxonomy): Bacteria > Acidobacteriota > Terriglobia > Bryobacterales > Bryobacteraceae > Bog-105. The sequence goes on along the minus strand of JBJMGL010000144.1, from coordinate 1,666 downwards.
GCCGCAAGCCGGATTCAATTTTCGCCACGCTACGCACAAAAGCGGCATCGATACCCTGCGCAACGGCGGCGCTCATAAGCAGCCTTTCCGGCGCAACGGGCAGGGCTGCTTGTATCGGTAATGGCTCACTAGGGGCTGGTTCCGCCAGTTTCTCGATCTTGCTGATCTCGTCTGTTGAAAGCTCCATCGTGCCGCTTCCCGTGTTCAAAATCGTAATTCCGCCCTGCTGCTGACAGGAATCCGCTTCCAGCGAAAAGCCGTTCTTGAGGTACACAGCCTCCTTCGCAAAACTGCTGAAAGAAAGCGTCAGATAGATCAGGAAAGATAAAGAATAACGGCAATGCATTCGCGTGCTCAATTCGCCGAGAGGCTGAAAGCTCCAGCGCCTCAGGAAAAAGTAAGTTTCAATTGATTGTGCTTTTCTGTATTCTGCCATAAATTACCGGCTTCTGGGGACGAAAGTTAGTATGGGGAAGAGTTTATGGGTCAGCCTTCCGCATTAGTTTGCAGCCGTTCCGGCGATTTGTACCAGCCAAACCAATTAATAAACCTCAGCAGGGCGGGTGCGCCTCTCTTGGTGAAGTACGATCTCCCAGCTATTCGCTCTCAATGGAACAAAACGGATCTCAGCCGTGCGGTCCCCAGCATGTGGCGCTATGCTCCGGTCCTTCCCGCAGACGGAAGCGATATTATCAGCCTCCAAGAAGGCTGGACGCCCCTCATTCGTGCTGGAACGCTCGAACGAAAACTGGGGTTTGCCAATCTATGGATCAAGGATGAAGGCCGGAACCCGACCGACTCCTTCAAAGCGCGCGGGCTTTCCTGCGCCGTGACGATGGCCAAAAAGCTCGGCGCTCGGAAGCTTGCCATTCCGTCAGCAGGCAATGCTGCTGGCGCACTAGCCGCTTATGCCGCCAAAGCGGGTCTGGAGGCTCATATTTTCATGCCGCAGGATGTTCCGCAAGCGAACTTCCTTGAGTGTAAGGCCTTTGGCGCGAATGTCACCTTGATCGATGGCCTGATCAGTGATTGTGGCCGCATCGTAGGGGAGCGTAAACAGGCGGAAGGCTGGTTTGAGGTCAGCACGCTCAAGGAGCCTTATCGCATTGAAGGCAAGAAAACCATGGGCTATGAAGTTGCCGAGCAGTTTGAATGGCAAGTGCCCGACGCGATTCTTTACCCATGCGGTGGCGGAGTCGGCCTGATCGGCATGTGGAAAGCGTTTGCCGAGTTGGAAGAACTAGGCTGGATCGGCGGGAAGCGGCCCAAGATGATCTCCGTGCAAGCCGCCGGTTGCGCTCCCATTACCCGCGCTTACGAACAAAACACAGAGGGAAGCGAGTTCTGGCAGAATGCCCATACCATGGCCAGCGGCCTGCGTGTGCCAAAGGCGCTAGGAGATTTTTTGGTCTTAAACGCAGTTCGTGAAAGCGGCGGCACCGCCCTTTCCGTTTCCGACTCGGAAATGCTCGATGCTGCTTTGCAACTGGCTGACAGCGAAGGCATCTTTCCTGCTCCAGAAGGCGGAGCGTGTGTTGCCGCCGCCCAACGCCTGTTGACCACCGGCTTTCTGAAATCTCAGGAGAAAGTCGTGATTTACAACACCGGGTCAGGTTACAAGTATCTGGAAGCCTACTCCACTCGCTTTGGGCGTCACATGGCCAGC
>JBJMGL010000143.1:0-1710 GCA_045807985.1 Bryobacteraceae bacterium | reverse complement strand
TCGGGCCATTCAACACAGTCTGGACAGATAAACTTTTCAAAGAAGCAAAAGACGCATACGCGGAACTCGATGCGTTTTGGGGAAGAGACAAATGGAAGCCCGAACAATGGAGCGTTGTTGACGCCGCACAAACGATTCAGCAGTTATCTAGGCAGGTTCAAATCGCACCGATAAAACTCGACGAAGCATGTCAGATCAAACAACAATAACCCGACTCCTCCCAAGACCGCTTCGCTAACACTGCATCCTGCAACCCCAGCACGATAGAGGTGCGGTCTGGTCTTCCGCAAGCGTGCCCTCGCAGCCAACCCGGTCACGCCTGCCGTTGCGCCTCAGACCGAATCGAGGAATTTACCCTGCCCGTCCAGTTTGGGTGAGACGGGGCAGGGGATGATGTTGTTAAGGAAGGCTGCGCCCATGCCAATCAAACACTGCTGCACATCTTGCGGCGAAATTATCTGTGAGCATGTTCATGGTTCGTGGCAGGACATTAAAGCGTGCGGCAGTAGCGGGCTCTGTGCGAGCTGCAAATCATTCGGGCCTTCCGCCAGAGCGGATGCGGCCGGAAGGGAGAAGTAGGATTGGAGCATGGCCAGTATCAATCAACAGAACATTACTTTCGTGAGTGAGGCGGAGGCTAATCGCCTGGTCTATGTCCTGAACACTACGGAAGATGCCTGTGGCTGGACCTATCGAGCGGCGCAAGGCGTTGACGACCGCTGGTACGTCCAAGTCCACGATGAAGATGGTTATCTCATCGGCAGCTTGTAGATTTCAAGGAATAATTGATGGCAGTGCCCTTCCGCAAGAGCGGATGCGAGCAGGAGGTAAGTAGTCATGGCAGTGAACGGGGAAAGCCGCATACAGCAGGGCTTGCCGGCGGAAGCGCAATCTTTAATTGAGAAAGCCCGTGGGCTCTATGAAAGCGACGACGGAGACCTGGAAATCGACGATGATGCGCGCTTCTCACTCTCCGATGGCGGTTGCTGGGTGTCGGCGTGGGTTTGGGTTCCGAAAGAAGATCAAGAGTAGCAATTTGCCCTTCCGCAGGAGCGGAGGCGGGCAGGAGGTAGATAGTCATGGCACTGAACAAGGTAATGCTCATTGGACATCTTGGCCGCGACCCCGAGGTCAAGACTCTGCCGAACGGGCAGACGGTTGGGAATTTCTCGGTGGCGACAAATGAGAATTTCACCGACAAGGCGGGTAATCGGCAGGAACACGTCGAGTGGCACCAGGTCGTGGTGTTTGGGCGGCTCGCGGAGACGTGCGGAAAGTACCTGGCCAAGGGCCGCCAGGTCTATGTCGAGGGACGGTTGCGGACCCGTGAGTATGAGAGCGCGAACGGTGGCGGAAAGCAGCGGCGCACCGAAATCATAGCGCTCCGCGTGCAGTTTCTCGGCACGGCTCCGGAGCCAGGCGCCGTCACCGGAGGCGAGGGCGAGGAGGATATCCCATTTTAGGCGTGTGGGAGGAATCACGATAACCGGGATGCCGAGGCTCCGGCTTGGGAACAATTGGATGGATCGGCCGGGGCCTCCGGCACATAGGGGAGCAAGGGATCTTTAGCGTGGAAGACAAGAACGGAAGGATGGAATTGAGCGAACGTGATTGGCGGCGGCTGAGCGCCTTTGTTCTCGGCGCATGGCGAAGCGCGGTGCGGCGGCCATGTTTCAGGTATCGAGGCTTTGAGCAGAGCGGACTACAGCC
>JBJMGL010000142.1:0-2674 GCA_045807985.1 Bryobacteraceae bacterium | reverse complement strand
CTGCAGGGCATGATCCCAGTCTGTCGGTTCCAACTCGCCTGTCTTCGCATTGCGCAGCAGCGGAGTGGTAGCGCGATCCGGCGCGGCCAGTGGCGTGAGTGCTTCCCAACCTTTCGGACAGGCCATGCCCAGGTTCACCGGATAAGCCGGGTCTGGAGAAAGATTAACTGCTCGTCCTTTCTGCAAGTGAACGTTCAACCCGCAACCCGTGGAGCAGAACCCACAGACCATTTTGACAATCGCATCCGGCTTCAATCGGGCTGGGACCTGACCCAGCCCAAACTGCGCCGGCGCACGCACCAGATCCGCGGAAAGGGGCCCGGTCCAGCGCCGCAATAAGGTATTAGACGATTGCTTCATGCGCCGATGTTCCCAGGCATTTTATCCGGGGCCACGGAAGTGAAGAACAAGTAGCGTTCTGCGAATTCTCCCAATAGGCAGAGCAAGCCGGCTGAGACGCACACCGGCCAGGAGAAATTCCCGGCGATGCAGGCGAACGGCAGAAGCACGCCACCCATCAGGCCGAGTATTAAACGGATTGCAAGGACAGGGCGCAGCAGGCCCATCTGAAGCCGTGCCGTCCGTTGGAGTTGGTTCGGCTGCTCTTCATCTGCATTCTTCAGGATCGCGATTTCACAACCCAGCTTGATGAGCGTGGCGGCGAGCAAACCCCACGCTGCTGCGGCACTCGGGGCGATCGTGAGTTTCAACGATGTTCCAAGGACGAGTACGCTTCCCAGGAATTTCGGCAGCGTCCAGCCGAGAGCCCAAAAATGCCTCCGGGTGTCTGCGTAGACCATCGCCTCGCAAAACACGGCACTTAAACCGAGGACGCCAATCATGAGCAGGGGCAGCTTAACGCCGGCGAGTTGCAGGCCGAAGCAGGCGGCCATGACATTCAGCACTATCGCTTCGCGGCTTAACCAGGATGTGCGCCAGCCGAGCCAAACCCTCCAGGCTTTTTGCGGCTGGCCCAAATGCAAAACGCTGCAGGCCAATCCCGCGGCAAAGAGCACGGAGTAAAATAAATGGTAGCGAGACTCGGCTACCCCAAACCCCGCGAACATTCCACCTATTCCAGCTTGGGTCAGCACCAGCATGAATATTAGTGGCCAATGCGCGGGTTGAGGTTTTAGCGCTGCATGGTCTGCGGATCGTAATGTTTGAGTCTGTTGGCGGGTGATGTAGCGGGTGGTCGGCAGTGTATAGTCTGGCGCCGGTGCGTCGGGCAGCCAGGGTGAGCCAGCCACTACCTCCGATAAGGTTTTGGCCTGCACCAAAGTAATTTTGATCGCCTCATTCGGGCAGGCCTGTACACAAGCAGGAGCTTCCCCCGTTGCCAGGCGGTCGTGGCACATGTCGCATTTGCGCACGATGCCTCGTTTAGCCGAATACTTCGGCACATCGTAGGGACATTTGAGAATGCAATAACTGCAACCGATGCATTGATCATCAAGGTGGCTCACGATTCCGGTCACCGGATCTTTGTCATACGCCAGCACCGGGCAGCCCTCCAGGCAAGCGGGCTCCACGCAATGGTGGCAAGCCGTCGTGACCGTTTGTTGCAGGGGCACCACACGGTTTCCGCCGCCAGGAACCGCTTCGAGAATTTCCCCCGAGAGAGTTCCGGTTTCGCGCCACATCTCCCCTTCGTCCAGCCCGTTCATGGCATGACAGGCAGTGACGCAGGCCTTGCACCCGGAACACCGGTCCAAGTTAACTTCGAAGGCATACTGTTCGCCAGGACGAGGCTTGGAGATTGGGAGGAGATGTTGATAAAGATTCTCAGGCAGCTTGCCAGCCTCATGGGCGCGCGAGAACTCCTCCACTGCCGTGAGCTGGCTTTGCTCGGCGAGCAATTCATCGATCAACGTTCTGGATGAATCGGGCATTTGGAATGACGGTGGTGGGATGCTTACGCCAGAATCTCCTGGAGGCGCCCGATATCGTGCCGATTTGCAAAGGCCTGGAAACTTTCTCCGGGTTGGCGGTGCTGCAACCATCCGGCAATGATCTTCTCCATCGCGGGCTTGATCATGTTGATGCTGACCCCGGAGAAGAGCGAACGGCCGACAGCTTGTTTGTCGCCGAACCCGCCTCCCACGAAGATGTGATATCCCTCGAGTGTCTCGCCTGAGATTTTAACTTTCGTCCCGAGCAGGCCGATATCGCCCATGTAGTGCTGGGCGCAGGAGTTGGGGCAGCCGGTGAGATGCACGTTAATGGGCTGATCCAACTCGAAACGTTTGTCAAGCCAGTCCATCAATTCGATGGCGTCGCGCTTGGTGTTCGAGCTCGCAAACTTGCAATAGGAATTTCCGGTGCAGGCGATGAAACCGCTCTTGAGATGCGACTGCCGCCAATCGAAACCCATCTTGAAGAGCGCTTTCTTCACGGTTTCGACGAAGGCATCCGGCACATTGGGGATGATAAAGTTCTGCCAAACCGTGAGCCGCACTTCTCCTGACCCGTAGAGGTCGGCTATCTCGGCCAGGCGGACCATCTGCTTGGGAGTGATTTGGCCAACGGGAACTGTAGCGCCAATATAATTCAGCCCTTTTTGTTTTTGCGCGTAGACTCCCACGTGGGAGTGCGCAATAGCGTGCTCCGCGCGCGCAGCTCCGCCCAATTCCGCGGGGGCTCGCAGCAACTCGTAACCGAGCAGCTTTTCGGT
>JBJMGL010000141.1:0-1941 GCA_045807985.1 Bryobacteraceae bacterium | reverse complement strand
TCCTCACTAGACAGTTCACAACAGCGTTCAGCGGTGTGTTCGGAGTGTGTAATCACGGTTCTCGATGCTAACCGTGATCTTCGCTCTTCGTCCAAATGACAACGCGAAACTTTATGGAACTTCGCAAACATCAACGGCGTATTTGCAGTGGTTGGCAACACGGCAGCACAAGAAATCGCGGCAGGATTATTGCGGGTTCTTAAAAGAGTTTTTTGAGGGGTTAAGGGGATCGTTCCCGTCTACGGTTTGGCGGCCCAGGCGAGCACGAGCCCCGGTGGAGCATAGCGTCAAGCCTTGCGGCCCGAGCTCTGTTCGTTTAACCCCGCGCGATGCATTCTAGGCCATTTGCGAGAAAAGGCAAGAGCTCGCGAATGGCGAAGGCGGGCCGCCCCAAACGGTTCCCGACGTAACGGGCAAAAAGGAGCGGTGATGAAGCTTTCGTTGAATTCCAAGTTGGTCAGTTTGGCTATCGCCCTGGTGTTGGCCACCAGCGCTTTCGCTGCGAGCGAAACACACAAAGGCACGCTGCAAGTATTCGACCCGGTGCAGGTGAATGGAAAGCAGATACCCGCAGGCGAATACCAGTTGAAATGGGAAGGCAGCGGATCGGATGTGCAGCTCAACATCATGAAGGGCAGCAAGGTGCTTGCCACCGCGCCGGCAAAGTTGGTCGACCTGGAGCAGAAGGCAAGCGGTGATTCGGCAGTGGTATTCAAGAGCGCCGACGGAACCCGACAGCTGAACCAGATTCGGTTCGGCGGTAAGAAGTACGCGCTGTCTCTCAATGGCGAGACTTCGCAAGCGGAAATGAAGTCGAGCGATTCGAGCAAGTAAAGCGGAGCTTCCCAGGTTAGCGCCCAAAGAGCGGGCGCGAACCCTGGGGCACGAAACGGACGAGGGGAGCACGAGAGTGCTCCCTTGTTCTTTTTTCCCGCCTTCATCCGATTGCCAGCTCCAGGTCATGCGTGTTCCACGCGGAGTGCCGCCGTGCTGCCAGGTGGCGCGGCACCGCCGATCGCGTTGAGGGTACCCCCTCCCCCTCTGGTCTATGAAAACAATGGACTTGGAGCCGCGACAGCATCAAAATCTCTGAGTAATAAGGGTTTATGCGGAAAATCTTGAAGCGCAAGGACTTAGCGGGATCCGGATGCGGTTGCATGTAAGCTATGATTGAGTATTGCGCTATAGCTATAGGAAAAGTCAAGAGGCTTGGGTCAGAAATGGCGCAGTGCTTCCCAGAGTAGGAATAAGTGGCGGCGCTAGCCGTTGAGGAGAAGTGCCGCCTGACAACGTCTTCGCTTTATGGAGGGTTAGCCGCCAGCGCTAAGAGTTTCGCAATGCGATTGGCAAAGTGGCGGTGACCGTAGTTCCTTCGGAATCAGATGTCATGTTCAACGTACCTCCCAATTGGAGCATGCGCTCCTGCATTCCGCGAACGCCAACCCCGCTGCTGCTGCCGTCCAGGCTGGAAAGCCTTTCAGCAGGCACGCCTCGCCCCCGATCGCTAATTTCGACACGTACCTGATCGTCCACGCGCTCGATTTTTACGCTGCAACATGAGCTGCCGGAATGACGGTGGACATTGGTCAAGGATTCCTGAACGGCGCGGAAAATGGCAATCTCTACGTCCTGCGCCATTCGTGGGAAATTATCCAGGATCTGCAATGTAGTCTGGATATTGCTGCGCTTGGTAAAGCCATCCACAAACCAGTGAAGTGCGGCAGGAAGTCCGACTTCATCGAGCAACGGGGGATGCAGAAGATGAGAGATGGTGCGAATTTCATTGCTGATCTGATCCACGATATAAGTGTTTTCGCGCAAGCAGCGAGCACCCTCCGTGCTGAGCTTGTCAGCTTCGCGCGACAAATTGGCAATGTTCATGGCGAGTGCAGCCAGAAACTGGCCGACGCTGTCGTGCAGTTCGCGAGCCAGGCGCCTGCG
>JBJMGL010000140.1:0-14333 GCA_045807985.1 Bryobacteraceae bacterium | reverse complement strand
GCTAATTTGCCAACCTGCCGAAAGATTTCGTAATCGCCCGTTCCGTACCTGCTGCCGCTTTCCTGAGTCAGGTTGATCACCAGCTGCCGTCTGCTACGGAATGGAGGCTCCGTTTCCGGCGTAAAAGCCAGAGCCGGATCGCCGATGATTTCCGTATGAGCAATGCCCGCCTGCCGCAATCGATGTGCCGAAAGGGGTCCGCGTACTGACACCAAGGGAGACTCACGAAGAATGTCTGCCCAGCCTTCCAGGGAGTGATCAGGAGATGAGGCCCCAAATCCGGGATTACCAATCCCTGTGCCCACTGTGTAGAGCGGCAAATTGAACTTCCTGATCATTTGGGCGACACGCAAATACAGGGGATTAATGAGAGTGCCGCCTCCCAGCAGCACTGCTCGAAAGATGGCAGGCCCGCCAAGGCCCAATTTCGTCAATAAATGCTCGCCGGGTTCTGGAAGAAGATCAAGAACCTCGAACCGGCTCATGGCTTTCCCGACCGCTCCGAACATGGCCTCATCGCCGAGATTGTTATGCCCTACCCAACCGATATAGCCGACCGCGAGTTGATGGCTTTTCTTAAGCTGCAAGCGACGGAAAGCCACAGAGGGTGTCCGGCGCAGATCTGTCACAAAGTCCCGTATCAGTGTTAGCGTAAAACTCATGTCACGTATTGGGGTCTTCTGCCTGCCGATGCCGAGCCACATGAATTTGTTTGTGACGCTGGGCAAAGCACTAGCGGACCGTGGCCATCATGTCACATTCTTCGGCATTTCTAATATTGCAAACAAGTTACGAGGGAGCGGGCTGGAGTATCAGCACTTGGAGCCGGACAGCGTGCCCGTGGAAACGCTCTCCTCACTGATCCGCAGTATGGGGGATGCGCGTGGTATCCGGTCCTTAAAAATTCAGCAAAGATTTGACTCCTTGCGGTCAGCGGGCATTTTGGAGAAGGGTCCGAAGCTAGTGAAAGAAGCCAAGTTGGAAGCCCTGGTGATTGATCAGGCGGAAGCGTGCGGCGGTTCCCTTGCCGAGTTTCTGAATTTGCCGTGGATCACTGTTTGCAGCGCCCTATGTTTGAACTCGGAGCCGCAAGTTCCTCCCTTCTTCACACCCTGGAACTACGCCACGTCGAATGCGGCAATAGGGAGAAATCAACTTGCTTATGCCATAGCAAGGCTGGCGACCAGACCAGCGCAGAGCCTCATTAATAGCTATCGAAAAAAACTGAGTTTGCCGCCCTTCCGGCGATTAGACGATACTTTCTCCCCCTTTGCTCAAGTCTGCCAGCAAAATCAGGAATTCGATTTTCCCCGCAGACAGCTACCAAAATGCTTTCACTATGTTGGGCCAATCCGCTCTCCCGCGTTTGCCTGCGAATTTCCGTGGGATCTTCTCGATGTTCGTCCTCTGATCTACGCCAGTTTAGGAACTTTATTCAATCAGCACAAATACATGTACCGCATCATCGCGGAAGCGTGCGCCGGGCTGAATGCACAACTGGTACTCTCTGGGCGGCGGAGCGGAAGTGGGCGAGTATTCCCATTTCCCTGGGTCTCCGCTCGTCGTGAAGTTCGCGCCGCAGAGAGAGTTGCTCGCCAGGGCAACACTCACGATCACGCACGCGGGCCTGAACACAACACTGGAGAGCCTCAACGAGGGTGTTCCGCTCGTTGCGGTTCCGATTACGTCCGAACAACCGGCCATCGCCGCGCGTATCCGCTGGACTGGAACGGGGGATTTTATAGGTCTTTCGCATTTAACGGCAAAACGGCTTCGTCTTTTAATTGAACGGGTACTGGGAAATACGGACTACCGCAATGCAGCTCAACGGATGAAGACAGCTATTCGCCAAACACGGGGCACTGCGCGGGCTGTCGAGATTATCGAAGAGGTAATTCGCACTCAACAGCCCGTGTTAGCCGCCGCTTTAGAAATATAGTTTCAGGGCGAGTTGCAGTTGCCGTGGCGTGTTCAGCAGATCGCTGCTGCTGGTGAGCCGGCCAAAGGTGGAACTTGTCTGTAAGGTCGTGCCGCCCGTTCCAAAGCGAACTCGATTAAGCAGGTTAAAAGCTTCGGCCCGGAACTCGAATCGTACTGACTCTCTCACCGGGAACATGCGCACGACCGAGACATTCTCGTTGAGATTTGGAAATTGCCGCACTTTGGGGTTGAAGCGTGTTGAATTGCCGAAACCATTCAGGCTGGTTGTTAAGCCTTGATTGGGGAAAGGCCCAGTGCAATTTGTGGTCGAAGCAGTGCAGGGCGCGACGAAGAAGTTATCCACTGATGGATCGAAGCTGCCGTTTTTCCAGGCTGGTTGCCAACCTGTATAGGAACTGATATAGGGGGTGCTTCGGCCCGACGTTCCGCCATAAAGAGGAAGCGTGTAAGTAGATTGTATGCCTACCGGCAAACCGCTTGAGTAGGTCAGTACGCCGTTCACTCCCCAGTTGCCCAACACCCATGCGCCCACGCCGTGCGTCAGAAATTGCTTGCCCTTTCCGAATGGGAGATCGTAAACGAACCCGACTTTGAAATTATGCGTCACGTCGTATTGACCAATGGATTTCTCTAATCTGCGGTTGTACTGATCCGCAGCTAAACAGCAGCCGCTGCCCACAGAGGTGGTTGGAACCCCATTGCCCCAGTAACTGTCGGCATCTGTTATGAGCTTGGAAAAGACGTAACTGGTCTGGAATGTCAGCCCATTGGTATAGCGCTTCTCCAGCCGAACCAAGGCCGCGTGATAGCTGGAATGCCCACTGTGATCTCCTTGACCGCTGAAGGTATCAATCTGTGAGTATTGCGGGAAAGGCCGTAGGGCTTGCTTTACGGTAGCGCGGCTTCCAAATAGAGCGTTAAATCCAGGAAAAGGCGCAGTGATTCCGGCGGCATTCGCGGTTGCCGATCCTACCAAGCTGTTCAAGACAGTCGTGCTCTGTTGAACGCTGCCAAAAGCCGTGAGATAAGCAGGGTTGAGTTGGCTGTAGTTCAATAGTTGTGCCTGCAGGTGCGAACCGGCGACACCGTTGTAAGAGCCTTCCAAAATCATGCTGGAGCCAAGCTGACGCTGAATCGAAAAGTTGAAATTATTCGTTTCTGGCGCTCGAACCGTTTCGCTCCCCTGCCACCAGCTCACGCTGGAACCGTTCGAAACGGAGGGATTGATAAAGGGAGGAACCGTATAGGGCGGAATTCCCTGATTCAACAGAAATGTAGGTTGAAGTCCGCCGCTCGCATTGTTGAATCCTTGCGTCAAAGTGAAGCCCATATTATGCGCCGATCCGGTCACGGCCATCAATGGCGCAAAGGAACGCGCATAGGAACCCCGAAGAACGGTTTTGTCGTTCAAAGAATAAGCAAATCCGATATGCGGCCCGAACGCGCCATAATAGCCGTTCACCAAACTGCGCGTGCCTTCTCTGCCAGTGCCGGATCCCGCAAAAATAACCGCTCCGGGCCGTCCGCCTGCTCCTGGATTTGCCCTTGTAGGTGAAAAATCACTCCACCGGTCATCGAGTCCCGTAGGCGGAAGATTCGTTTCCCAACGCAGGCCAAGGTTGAGGACAAGTTTGCGATTTACTTTCCAATCGTCCTGGGCAAATCCGGCAAAATAGTTGAATTGTTGGCCGATGAACCGCGGCGTGTCGATTGACCCGGAATCCGCGTACCCCAGCAGGAACGAGGCAAAGGCGTTGCCGCCCTGATTGGGATCAGATCCCGAGGGTACGCCGGTTTCGGTATAGCTGAAGCCGACGCACCCGGCTTCGCACTGCCGCCCGAAGCCGTTATAGTGGTTAATTTGCCAAGAACCGCCAAACTTCATCGTGTGTGATCCTCTGATCCACGTGAAGTCGTCGTTGTACGAGTAAACCGTGTTTTCGGAGCCATTATTCGCCTGGCCGCCCCAAGTTGTGTAAGTGCCGTCTCCGCCTGAAAACAGATTGACTAAGTTTTCGTTGCAATTGGGAACATTGCCCAGACAGAACTTACTTTGCCAGTTCCCGATATAGGACTGCAATGGATTGTGATTCTGACGCCAATTGTTGCCGCCCGCGTAAAAGTGGTTGAATTTCGCAGCGCCTATCGTCCAATCCCAGCTGAAACGGACCACATCGGAGTCCTGGGTCGTATCGTTGTAGTTTGAGTACAGGCCTGGCAGGGTAGCAGGACCCTCGGCGCCGGGCGTCACTGATTCCCGATCATAGCCGTAGTAACCCGAAATACGGTGCTTTTCGTTAAAGAGATGGTCGCCTTTGACGCTGATTTTGTTTACCGGCTGAACTTGCGATCCGTTCGCGATAATGTAGTTGTTCGTGACATATCCGACCGTTCCGGGTGCTGCCCCGGTGTTAGGCGTCAGCACTCCGCTTCCTTGAAATACTTTCAATGCCTGGATAGAAGCCGGGTTGAACAGGCTCACTGGTATCTTGTTGCCTGCAAACCGAGCGCGCGTCGTAACTCCTCCTGAAGTTACCTGCGTTGTGGGGTCGTAAATCGGAATCTGGACTCCCGTCCTAGTGACCCAATTGCTGAAATCACCGTTGTACATCTCTGCCGTCGGCACCGTTGCGGTTGCATTTGTGGCTCCGTTGCGGTTACGGAAGCCTTCATAAGAGAAGAAGAAAAATGTTTTGTTATGCCCGTTATATATTTTCGGAATCCACACCGGGCCGCCTACTGTCGCGCCGAAATCGCTCTGCTTATAGATCTGTCGTGCCTTACCGGCTTTATTGCTGAAAAAGTCGTTCGCATCAAAATTGGTATTCCGCAAAAATTCATAGGCTGAACCGTGGAATTGGTTCGTACCGGATTTGGCTACAAACGTCATCACGCCTCCGCCCGCATGCCCGTACTCGGCCTTGAAGCCGTTGGTATCCACCGTAAATTGAGTAATGGCCTCAACAGAGGGCGCGTTTGATGCCACCCAGCTTTTTTGGAGTGCGCGGGATGTATTTACAGATACCCCATCCAAAGTCGCACCGTAGCTGGCCCCCTGACCACCCCCTAAAGCGAACCCGGCGTCACCACCGATATTCTTGGACTCTGGCGTCAGCGTTGCTAAATCAAAGGGGCTGCGCACAGCTCCTCCTACCACCAGCGGCAACGTATCGACCAGCTTCTGATTAATCGTGACAGTGGTCTTCGAGTCTTCCGAGTTAAGCTGTACAGCCGCCGCCTGCACCTCGACTACCTCCGCCGACCGTCCAATTTGGAGATTGATATCGGCGCGCACATTCGCGGCTGCGTCTACTGTCAGAGCATTGATCTGCGCCGCGCGAAAACCCTCTTTTTGCGCTTGCACATTATAACTACCTACAGCCAGGTCGGCCGCCGTATACTCGCCCGAACCGTTTGTGGCGAGGTTGGAAGTTTGACCGGTAGCAGTATTCGTAATGGTCACCTTCACTTCAGGAATGACAGCGCCACTCGAATCGCGTACCGTTCCGGTGATTGTACCGCGCTCCGATTGTGCAATGAGAGCGCCGCCAAGAGCCAGCAGCATGGCAAAGGAAACAAAGATTTGCTTCGTGGAGATCCAACTTGGGACCATAGACAATCATTCTCCTCACCTTGAGCAAGGGACAGCTTCGTCGAGGCAGCTGATCTGCTCAAAGTTAAATTGCCGCTTACAAACACAAACGGCTATTAATGTTTTTCTGCTAAGTAATGCAGTTTAACGAAACCTCTTACTGCGGTCAAGAGAAGTACGTAACAGAGGTACTTATTGGTTTATGACAGAGCCATCTGCGCGGCGCACGACGCCCCAACCGCCATTCAGCCGTTTGCGGTCACCTTTCTCGCTACCGAAGGGGTACTTGGCTGCGGCTTTCTCATTAATTTCTACGCCCCAGCCCGGTTTCTCGTTGGCGTAAACGTAGCCTTCCTTCACAATGGGGTAGCCGTCGAACACTTCCTGAACACGATCGTTGGGGAAGGTCCATTCCTGAACGCCGAAGTTATAACAGACCAAGTCAAGAGTGACGTTGGCGCAGTGACCGATAGGAGACACATCACCGGGACCGTGCCAAGCGGTTCTGACTTGAAAAGCTTCAGCCATGGCGGCGATCTTGCGGCATGGTGTCAGCCCGCCTGCTTGCGAGACGTGAATGCGGAGGTAATCAATGATGCTTTCCTTAATCACCGTGTTCCACTCGTGCGGGCTGTTGAAGAGTTCGCCCATCGCGATAGGAGTGGTGCAGTTAGCTCGAATCTGCCGAAAGTAGCCGATGTTTTCCGGCGATAAAAGGTCTTCGAGGAAAAACAAGCGGAACTGCTCCATATCCTTGGCAAACTGCACGGCCAGGCGCGGCGGAACCCGTTCATGCACATCGTGCAGCAACTCGATATCCGGGCCTAGTTCCTTACGCGCTGTTTCGAAGAGGGATAGCGTGCGCCGAACGTATGGCTCAGGCTCGAAGATTTCATCTTGTGGCTCGGCATTAGGCGATTGCGGACTGTTGACGGGAGCCGCTCCTGCTCCATAGGCCGCCATGCCGGGCACTCCAACTTGCAGGCGCACAGCTTTAATGCCGCGCGCCATGAGCTTACGCGCTTGATCGAGAGTTTCCGGAATTTCACGTCCAGAGGCATGGGAGTAGATCATGGCTCCCCGGCGGCATTTGCCTCCGAGCAATTCATAAACGGGCATTCCCGCTTGCCTGCCCTTGATGTCCCAAAGCGCCTGGTCCACTCCGCTAATCGCATTGTTTAAGACAGGCCCGTTCCGCCAATAAGAGGAGTTATACATGGCTTGCCATAAGTCCTCAATCGCGTCCGTGGGCCGACCGAGCAGGAAAGGTTTTAGATACCGGTTGACCGCTTCCACCACCAAATCGGCGCGTTGCGTAAAGGTGGCGCAACCATAACCGTAGAGACCATCCTGATCAGTTTGTATTTTGACCACAACCAGCCGAACGCCTGCTGGCGCGGTACAGATCACGGAAACATCCTTGATCTTTGGGACCGGCATGCCGCGCAGCAGCGGTGTGACCGCAAGCGGCGCGGCTATTGATTTAAGAAGTTGCCGACGGGTCCATGCTTGTTCAACCATTTGAAAATTACGACCAGAGCCGGTCATTAACGCGTTGGAGATCATTCCATTTATCAGTAGGCTCAAAGTAGCCGGTGTCGGGCAGCAGGTGAGCTTTCACAACCTCGTCGTTGAGGGTAATTCCCAAACCTGGCTTGTCCGGCACGGTAATGAATCCATGATTGACAATCGGTTTTTCCACGCCTTCGACGAGAGAATCCCACCAGGGCACGTCAACGGAGTGGTTTTCCATGGCGAGGAAGTTATTCATGGCGGCAATACCATGAACCCCGGCCATGCAGGCGACGGGTGTGCCCGCAAAGTGTACCGCTGTTCCCAAGCCATACTCTTCGGCAAGATCGCCGACCTGCTTGGTCCCCAGAATGCCTCCTGCTGAACCGGGATCGGGATGGACAATGTCCACAGCGTGCGTTTCGCAGAGTTTTCGAAAATTTTCAGGCAGGTAGATATCTTCGCCCGTGGCTAATGGGATATCGACCTCGCTGGAGATTTGCTTTAGCAGTTCCGGATAAGTCCACGGCACCATGTCTTCCAGCCAAGCCAGATTGAATTCAGTCAGCCTCTTTCCCAGGCGGATGCAGGAGTTCACTCCGATATGCCCGAAGTGATCCGCCGCTAGCGGCACTTCCATGCCTACCTGCTGGCGAACAACCGATACGTACTCGGCCATGAGATCGCAGCCTTTCTGCGTGATCTCGACGCCGGTAAACGGATGCGCGATCAAATGCGTGTCCTTAGTCGGATCCATTCCAAGAGGGTGGCTCACGGCTCCCGGCACGTTCTGGATCAAATCAATGCCAAGGTCCATTTTCAGCCAGGTAAACCCTTGATCCATGCGCTTCTTGAGCCGTTGTCCGTAGACTTTCGGATCGTCTGATTCAGTTGTATCGCAGTAAGCGCGGACCTTGTCGCGGTACTTGCCGCCAAGCATCTGATAAACCGGGACGCCGTAAGCTTTACCGGCGAGATCCCACAACGCCATCTCGACCCCGCATACGCCGCCCGCTTGCCGCGATTGTCCGCCAAACTGTTTGATTTTGCGGAACATCTTTTCGACATTACAGGGATTTTCCCCCAGCAAAACTCGCTTTAGCACCAGGGCATAGGTCGAGGAAGCGCCGTCGCGCACTTCGCCAAGACCATAGATGCCTTGATTTGTGTCAATTCGGATGAGAGGGCAGGTCATGGGGGCGCGTGCCACAGTGGCCACTCGCATGTCCGTGATCTTCAACTCCGAAGGCTTGGAGTTGGTATTGGTGTTTCGGGGAAGCGCTTCGAGTATGTCGTCAGTCCAGAAAGCGCCGATGGCAGCAGCGGTGGTGCCTTTTAAGAAATTACGGCGGGCGAGCCGGTTCCGTTTGCCTGGTTTCATAAAAATCAATCCCTGGGTGTGAAATTATCACACTTCTAACTGAGGAAAGCACAAACCACTAACGCCGGAGGTGCTGGCGTTTGTACTCTTCGTACTGTTGCTTCAATGCGGGATCTCTGGGGGTAGGATAGATGTCGCTGGATTTGTACTTGCCGGTTTTGAGCATCATCTGGGTCCATTCATCGTGGACATGAAGTTCTTCCGCGTTTTCAATGATTTCTTTTACGAATTGCGGCGGGATGAAGTAAATTCCTTCCCTATCGCCGAACACAACGTCGCCGGGCATCACAATGGCCTGACCGATACGGATCGGAACATTGACTCCGGTTAACATGCAATTTCTGATCGGCGTCGGATGAGCGCTGCGTATGTAGGCCGGCATGCCCTTTGCAAAGATGCTGTCCAGATCGCGGATAGCGCCATCAACCACAAGGCCGTTGTTAGTAAACGTTTGGATAGCAGTTGCCAGGTTGTCTCCAACATAGGTTCCGCCTTCATCCTTACCGTACAGATCGACAACAATGGTGTCACCGTTTTGCAGGCTGTCGATAACGCGTTGATTGGCGTTTCGCTTCGGTCCGTTGCCGTTTGCCTTTTCTTCAGCCACGGTGTTCACGTCCTCGCGAAACGGCATAAACTGCGCCGTAACAGCGCGCCCGATCAGATGCTTTTCAGGATGCAGGATCTGCCAGTGGCTTTCGAACTGGTTGTTATAGTTATGCCGGGACAGGACGGTCCAAACTTCTTCGGCGCTGACATCTTCCAGTTTTTTCAGGAGTTCATCCGGCACCTTGGGACGGCCATCGGCGGACCGTTCAAAGGGATTCTGCTTTGTGTATTCAATCAATTGCTCACGGCTGAGCTGCAATATCTGGGCTTGCGCCGCAGTACCGGCCAGCAAGGCAAAGAGTAGGAGATTCGCTCGCTTCATTCCAGTTAGGCAGCATATCAAGAAGCTTCGAAACGAACCCCTCAAAAATTAGAGAATCGTAAATCTTGTGATCTCCGATCCAAAACCACGGGTATCCGTCGGAGCGTTTAAGAGCGAGAGCGCGGTAGTCCAGTGTGACGCGGGCGGAGTAGAGATCTTGCCCACGGGCTTTTGCTACTTTCTTGAAGCGTTTAGCTCAAATTTCTTGGGGCTCGCGCCTAACATGGAGGAGAGGATTAAGCCGATGATTATTTATAAATGTGACCTTTGCGGTGAACTTCGGGATTGTGTTCCACGACAGATTGAACAGACCGAATACGATATCTGCTCGGATTGCTGGAATGAGTTGACCGGCAAGCTGAAAGGCAAGGGAAGATCGAAATCGGCTCGCCATACGGTCCGGAATTTGCCGTCCGTTATCATTCCGGAGCCTTCACCTGAGATCAAACAACCGTTCCCTGGCCAACCGCCTGAGATTATTGGACAATCACAACGGACAAACTGAGCTTGGGTCTCGTTCAACCCCACCAGGTTTCGCCGGGAGCTAAATGCGCTTTTGCCATATCGGGATTGATTTCGATGCCGAGTCCGGGTTTGTCTTCAATCGTCAGATAGCCGTCTTTCCAGATCGGCCCTTCGTGGAGGACGAGATCCGGCCACCACTCGATCCAGTTGGCGAGCTCGTGTATGCGGAAGTTGCGCATGGCGGAAGCGGCGTGTGCCGAGGCGATGGTGCCGACGGGACTGGCGGGATTATGCGCGGCGGTCCAGATTCCGTAGCTTGAGGCGAAATCGGAAATGCGCTTCGATTCGAGAAGGCCGCCGGATTTTGGGATGTCGATATGAACGCCGTCGCAACCTTGCAATTCGATCAGTTTTTCGAATCCTGCAAAGCCGTATAGATTTTCGCCCGTGCAGACCGGTACCGGCGAGTTGCGCCTTACCAGTGCCATGGTCTCTGGATTTTCCGGAGGGACTGGGTCTTCAACCCACATCGGATTTATATGTTCGAGCGCCTTCGCAAGGTTAATTGCGTCCCGCACATCGTAGCGCCAATGCATCTCAACGGCGAAGTCAGCATCTGGACCAAGTTCTTCCCGTACCGTTTCCATGAGCTTGACAATCTGCCGGATGTCGTTCTTGGTGAGATTACGCAGGTATCGATCATGCCCAGGTTGTTCGTATTGCGGATCAAGAGCTCGCGGAATCCCATCGCCTTGAAACTTGAAAGCGGTCCACTTCCATTGTTCAGCGCGGGTCTGACGAACCAAATCGCGCCAAGATGCCGGATCTTCCGGATGTTTTTTAGGCAGCTGCGTAGTCCGGTAGAAGCGAACACGATCCCGGAAACGACCTCCGAGAAGATTGCACACGGGCGTATTCAAGATACGCCCGGCTAAATCCCACAAGGCGATCTCGATGCCGCTTGCAGCGGTAATAGTGGCGCCGCCGATTGCTCCAGCACCGGCGCTCTCCATCAGCATTTTGGTGTAAAGCTTGTCCACATTGAGCGGATTTTCGCCAACAATAATGCCTTTCATTTTGTTGACGATCAGATCCTTTACACCCCATCCCCAATACGCTTCGCCAACTCCGTAAATGCCTGCATCCGTTTCGATTTTGACAAGATTCCAATCCCACGTGCCGCGCACGATCATGCACTTCACGTCCGTGATTTTTATCTTGTGCTGCAGCGCGGCGGAATTTTCCGCGTAGGGCAGCGGGAAAGCCTGACGTGCTGTTAATAGATGAGCTGTGGCGAGTCCCGCCGCTTGTAAGAAGGAACGTCGTGAGTTATTTGCATGAAGTTTGGCTCTGAGGAGTAATCTTACACATAGAGCAGATATGAAGATTTGGAAAAGTTGTATTTTTGCTGCAACCGCGGCTGCCTTCTTAGTTTTTGCTTGGTTGCCGGGAGGCGCCAAGGCGGATAACGGAACGGATGACGTGATCGGAGGTTTCCGGCAAGTCGAAGCAGCTTCGGTCGCTGATGCCATAGAGCTTCTATATGGAAAAAAGATGTACATGTCGCATGACATGCGGCCTTTGTTCACCACGAAGTTTGCCGGGCGTGCCGTAACGGTTCAACTACGGAAAGAAGAGCATACGGAGGGGTCGAAGGCGCTGTCGGGAATGATGGATGTGATTGATGAGGCAGCGCCCGGTTCTGTCTATGTCATGGTGCTGGAGGATGGCCTGGATTATGCGGGATTGGGCGGCTTGATGAGCACTGCCATGAAGTACCGGGGATTGGCGGGGGCGGTTGTGGACGGCGGAGTACGCGATACGCCGCAAGTGACAAAATTACAATTTCCTGTGTTTAGCCGTGGTGTTGCCCCTTCCACAACGGTGAACCATTTTCGTGTAACGGGCAAAAATGTGCCAGTTAGCTGCGCGGGAGTGCCTGTACGCGCTTCCGACATCATTGTGGCGGATATGGACGGGGTGGTGGTTGTGCCGCGCGAGAAAGCAGCCGAGATTCTGAAAAAAGCTCAACAGCTCGATGAGACGGAGCACAGCATGTATCCGTTCATTGAGAAATACAGATCGATTCGCGAGGCGGTATCGAAGTTCGGGAGGCTATAACGGAGGCGCGCCGCTCCCTGAGAAAACTACGATAGATGTCATATCTGTCAATCTTTGCATCTAGTAACTGGAGGATTAACTATGGCGGACGTTGATGTCAAAAATCAATCAAGCTGTCAATCCGAATGGGTTCACCCAGTTCAGCGGATTATGCACATATCCATACAGCCGTGTTCCGCCATTCAGCCCGATGGGATCAGACGATAGATATTGCCCGCTTTCCGGCTCATAGTAGCGATGCCGGTTGTAGTGCAGGCCGGATTCCTCATCAAACCATTGCCCCTCGGGAAATTATTCAAATTGCTTGGGGTTTTGATGAACAAACATTGCCACATTTCTCACCGCGTCGGTAATGCCCGGGTCGGGAGCATTGTACCTCCGCAGCACCTGAACAATTCCCTCGGCGACATAACCTAAAACATAGTCGATCCGCTCGTTGAGGTCTGGTACTTGCTTATATGGAATTAAAAAAATGAAGTCGATGCCCTTCGGCTTTTTCATAAATATAGGGCCTTCAACTGTAAAGGTTTCCTTCTTGCGCGTTGCGGAAATTATGAAGCCGACAGAGAAGTCTCCAGTCCGAAATTTTTCGTTGAACTCTAGAATTTCAGTTGAAGCTAACAACTGTTGCAGTCTCTCTCTAAGTACTTTCACGACAAGATGAGGCAGATGAAAGGATGTGCCAACCTCGTTGTACACCGATGCCAATGCTATCCGCATTTGCCTCCGCTTGGCTTGAAGCTCTTCTTGTTTCCTTCTGGAATCTCGCCCGTTTCGTCGAAATGTTGTTGCAGCCTTCTGGTCTCTGCTGTCTTGGCTTCTGCAGTCGTTTTATATCCCTCTTCGACAACTTCTCCTTCGACAACTGAATCTGGGTTTTGCTCTCCCAACTTTCTGACTTGCTGATGCAGACGGGTCGGCTGTCCGGACGATTGCGTGACCCGCCCCAGATCCGCTTTCCCGATCTTATAGAGTTTACCGTCCTTGGTTATCTCGTAAATACCAAAATCGCCTTCTGCACCGTTAGTGTTCAGGTTCGTTAGCCCCAACGGATCGACCCACCCGAGCGGGTTATGCACATACCCAAACGAACGCAGACCGCCTTGTAACCCGAGCGGATCTGGACTTAAGTACCGTCCAGTCTCCGGATCATAATACCGGTGCCAATTGTAGTGCAGCCCGCTTTCCTCGTCAAACCACTGGCCCTGGAAACGAATGGGGCACTCCGTTGTATTTGTGGTCTGTTCCTGCACTTGGCCCCAGACGCTGAACCGTGCCGACCACGCCAACTCGCCCAAGCTGTCAATCAGTTCCCGCGGGGTGCCTACTTGATCCGTTACGCACAGGTAAGTTTGTCCCTTCTCCTGCTTGGCTAAGGGACGAAAGCTTCCCGGCTCGAACACCCAGCCAATGGCCATCCCCTCCGCTTCCGATGGCCCTCGCCGGATCTCTTCGGCTACGACGGCACCGTCCCAAACATAGGCAATACTCGTGTCTGATCCCTGCTTGCGAATGCGCCGTCCAAAGGCATCGTACTCATAATTCCATCGCTCGCCGGAGGGCGTGAGCACACTTCGCAGTTGTCCTTCCGCAGTCCACTCGTACTTCCAAGCTTTTCCGTTTTCCTGTTTTTCGATGACACGGCCATCTTCGTCGTAGAAATAGCGCCTGTCTTCTGCTTGCTCCAGGCGTCCGCCACGACTGAAAAAATGAGATTTCAATGTGGCAAGCGTTTGTGAATGCTTGGCGGTGTCGCCCAGACGAAAAGCGCTTTTGATGATGTAACCCGCAGGATCATAACGGAACTCTTCGCTCTCTCCATTCGAGCAGCTTGCGTTCTGAATCCGGCCGTTGCTGTCGTACTCGAAGGAGGTTTTACCCCAGCGGCGATCATCGATCTCCACTGGATTTCGATTGATATCGTAACGATAGCTGCGTTCGACAACAGCGCTGTCCTCTACCCCAGCCCGCTGTTCTGTTAACTTATCCAGCGTGTTATAACTCTGGCGCAGACTAAAGCTATCGCCAAAACGGCGTTGCGTTTCGCGGCCTACTACATCGTGATTAAATTCGAGCAGTTGGTCATTTGATAATCGCAGTGCTTCCGGTAAGCCGTTATCATCATAGGCCCAATCGCAACGCTTTCCGGCGCTGGTGATGCGCCGTGTACGCAAGCCGCGCCGGTCATACACAGACTCTACAAAGTGTTCGCCCTGGATTTCCCGCGTTACCCGCCCGTACGTGTCGCGCTCAAACCGTACGGCTACTGATTGATTGCGCGCTTCAACGATCTGACCATATTCGTTGTATCGGAAAGACGCGAATGATCCGTCGGACGACCGTTTGGCTGTTATCTGCCCCAGTGCATCGCGTTCGATGATGGTTTCTTC
>JBJMGL010000139.1:0-10257 GCA_045807985.1 Bryobacteraceae bacterium | reverse complement strand
TGCGGATGTGGTGCGCCTTTTTAAGGGCGAAGAATGGAATGCCGAAATCTTACGGCGCGCTCTTCGTTCTCCGCTTTATGGCAGTTGGAAGCGGGATATTCAATCGCGTTTAACTGAGAGCGTTTAAGCCAGAGATTTCTTAACAGCTCCTGCCACTCCTGAGAAGGAGGCTGTTATTCCCGAGTTGATCAGAGAGTATCCGGTAGACGAACCAGAATTTCCAGGTGCAGCCGCGCTACCGGATGTCACGGCAACCACACGAGAGCGCCGCTTGTATTTCGTGCTGGCCGCTCTCGTATCAATCAATTTACTCGCTATCTGCGGTATCGCTACCTTTGCGCTTTTAGTAAAGTACTTTTAGCTCATCGCTTCCAAGCGAGCAATACGATCCGCTGTCGGTGGGTGTGTCGAGAATAAGCGCATCAGGCTTTCCCCTGTAAATGGCTTCACAATGAAAAGGTGAGCCGTCGAGGGCGTCGCTTCCATGGGTAAGCGCTTGGAATAAGTTTCCAGCTTTCGCAGTGCGGAAATCAGTTTTTGAGGGTTGCCGGTATACTTAGCTGCGGCAGCGTCAGCGTCAAATTCCCGGCTCCGCGAAATTGCCATTTGGATCAGCATGGCGGCAATCGGAGCAAGAATCACCATCAGCAAGCCGCCTGCGCCACTGCCTTCCCTCTCATCGTCCCGCCTTCCGCCAAAGAAGAATGCCATCCGTGAAAGGAATGTGATCGCAGTAGCGATCGTAGCCGCCACGGAACTGATCAGGATGTCACGATGGAGCACGTGCCCTAATTCGTGTGCGATCACGCCTTCAATTTCGGCATCCGACATTGCTTGGAGAATGCCGGACGTGAATGCTACTGATGCATGTTGTGGATTACGTCCCGTAGCGAAGGCGTTCGGAGAAGGGTCCGCAATCAGCCAGAGCTTTGGCATGGGAATGTTCATGCGCTGCGCAAGGCCCTGAACAATAGGCGCTACACGAGCGTAAACACCATAATTCTGCTCGGGAGTAACAGGCTGAGCTGAATAAGTCATCAGCGCTAATTTGTCTGAGAAGAAGTAACTGAAAAAGTTCATCGCCAGGGCGAGAACAAGGCCAAGATAAAGCCCTTGCCTTCCGCCAAAGGCATCACCCAGAAAGAGTAATAGGCCGCTCAGCAAGCCAAGAAGCAGGACTGTTTTTACCGCGTTCATATATCTACCTCTACTTAGATGAACGAGGCATGACTGAAGTTAGCAAAACCGTGAGCTGGATCTGCGCCAAGCGCTTATTGAGCAGCGGTGGTGGAAGAAGTTGAGCTCTGCTTACGACCCTTGGTGGACTTCTTTTTGGAACTGCCCTGTTGTCCGGCAGCTCCGCTGACGCCTTTAGGACCCATTTTGTCGTCGTGGCGCTGTTTTCCCACGTCCGGATTATTGGTTCCAGGCTCCTGTTGCGGCACATCCTTACTGCTTGCATCACCAGTGTTGCCTTGTGAAGAATCCGGCGCGGGCCTTCTTTGTTTCATCACGTCCGGACTGTTTGTGGCGGGAGGCTGCTGTTGCGGCACGTCTTGGGGATGTGTTGATGTGGGGCCGTTCGGACTGGTCTGCTGAGCAGAAAGGGCGGGCAGAAGGCAAAACAGCGATGTCAGCAGCAAAGAACCTGTTATTTTCATGAGAAGCCTCTCTGTAAGCTTGATTGCTACCGCGAGTAATTGGTTTCGGCGGGACTTGCGCTATGGAGCTGAGCGGTCCCGAAAGTATCGCCAGAATACGTTAGACACGGCCAGCACGGGAACGGCTAGCAGGAAACCAATAGGCCCAAAAAATATGCCGCCAGCCAGCAGGGCCAGAAATACGGGCAGCGCTTTCAGGCCCAAAGGTTTGCTCAGCAGAATGGGTTGCAGGACAAAGCCTTCTATTCCTTGCACCATCACCCAAGTAGCAAAGGCAATCAGGAGATGGGTAAGATCGCGCTGCGCCAGCAGCATCGCCGCCGCTACCAGAACCAGCGTAATCAGCGAACCGAAACTAGGGATCAGGCTGGATGCTCCGCCCAGAATGGCAAGAAGAGGCCAGAGCGGAGCCCGCGCTATTCCGAAGCCGATAGCGTACAGAATCGTCTCAATCACCGCAATGGCAATCTGCGCCCGAATGTAGGCCCCGAGCACTCGTACGGACTCCCGGAAAGGGCGGTCTATCTTGACAGGATGCTCGGGAAGGGCCATAACCGGAGCTTAACGCGTTTTACTGCTCAGGAAGCCAGCCTTCGCTTTGCAGGATACGGCGAAACCCGGGAGTATCGAGCGAGACGGCGGGAAAATATGCTCCCTCCTCCGTTCGCTTCCACCATGCGCCCGTCCGCTTGTGTTCGGCTGGCGTGGTGAAGTGATATTCGTAGAGTCGCGCCCGGACGAAGCGCGGGGGGTGATCCCGAAACGGATTCTCTCGAAGCAAACTCAGAACCTGTCCGTCACCTTGCAAAAGCTTGGCGACAAAGTTCACAAACCAGGGATAGTTTTGATAGCTTCCCATCGCGGCAAACCACATCAGCCAATCCAGCCGCAAATGGTAGGGGGCAATCTGGGGAAGAAAGCGGTTGACGTTCCCAGGCTTTCCTTTGAATTCGTATTCCCGCCATCGAGTTGCCGGTGTGATTACGTTATCGGTTGTGCCCTCCACGATCACTTCATAACGGGTGCGGGTGATGCTGCCGAAAGCGCCGTATGATCCAACGAGGTGCAGAGAGTTAAAACTGGTATTCATCACCTGTCGCGCCGAAAGCATGTTGACCACAACCGGAATGCTCATATAAATGGCCAGAGCGGCCAAACCAAGATTGCTGATATGCACCCCTATGGGAGGCGGATGCATGGCAGGCGCGGCCAGCGGAAAAAGGCCGGAGAAAAATTTGGCGTCCAGAGCAGAAAAGGCCAGTATGAGCGTCAGCCAGTTGAGCCAGGACAGATTGCCGCTGATAATAATACTGAACTGAAAAGCGATGGTGATCAGGCCCGCGATACCGGCTATCGGCTGCGGAAGCAAAAGGCCGAACGGAACAATGAGTTCGGCGAAATGGTTGAAAAGGACGCCGCCCCGATTGACCCACTGAGGCGCCCAATGAAACATCCAGCTCAGGGGTCCGGGTATGGGCTGCGTTTCGTAATGGTAGTAGAGGCAGGTCAGATCGCGCCAGCAGGAATCGCCTCGGAGCTTGATCAATCCGGCTCCGAACATGATCCGGAAGGTAAGCCAGCGAAAGAGCCAGATGGGAATCGCTTGCGGCACAATATTCGAGGCGCCGAGGAAGATAGCGAAAAAGCAGGCTTCGAGCAGAATCGATTCCCAGCCAAAGGCGTAAAAGGTTTGTCCGACGTTGACGAATGACAGATACAGCAGGTACATCGCGACCCAGGTGACGACCGAAAACCAAGCGTAGCGTGAAGCAATGCCAGTGATGACCAGACAAGAGAGAACGATGCCGAGCCATGCGGCGGCGGTGAAGGCACCATCGCGGGGAACAAAGTAAAAAAGGCTCGGTGATTCGCGGAACGGCACCTGTTTCAAGAAGAGGGGAACCGGCAAGAGGCCGCGCTCGCCCAGAAGCGGCCTAAATTGATTTAAGGCGACCAGGAAGGCAACCAGGCACATCACGCCAATTCCCCGCTCCAACAACAGGCGTGTCAACCAGTAGCCTCGAACGTCCTCCGCGTTGAATAGAAAGTTCACGGTTCTACGATACGCCTCTTGAGAATTTCTTGCGGTTAGTCGCCTATGATTTTCACTAGGACACGCTTTCTCCGCCGTCCGTCGAATTCACCGTAAAAGATCTGTTCCCAAGGCCCAAAATCCAGCTTGCCCGCCGTAATGGCAATGACCACTTCCCTGCCCATCACCTGCCGTTTCAGATGGGCATCGGCGTTGTCTTCCCCGGTCTGGTTATGTTTATATTGCGAAGTGGGTTCATGCGGCGCTAGAGTTTCCAGCCACTTCTCGTAATCCTGGTGCAATCCGCGCTCGTCATCATTGATGAAGACCGAAGCGGTAATGTGCATGGCATTTACAAGTACCAAGCCTTCTGCTACTCCGCTCTCGCGCAAGCAGGCCGCTACCTGTTCCGTGATATTGAGGAAGCCTCGCCGCGACGGCACTTCAAACCAGAGTTCCTTGCGGTAGCTTTTCACGTCAAGATTTAGACTGACGTTTCCCGGTCCTCTGTTACAACCATTTCCTCCGAATGACGGCTTAACGGCATGCGCAACCGCAGGACACGTTCACGGGCTCGCTCTTCCTCGAAATGACGGCTGCGTGCGTGAAGAAGATCCGCTAAGGCTACAAGTCCGAGCAAGCGCCCGTGAGTTCCGTGGTTCGATGGTGCAGGTTCTACTACCGGTAGACGCGTAAAGCCAGTTTCCACCATTCGATAGACCACTACTCGAAGAGGCTCATCAGCATAGGCGGTGACTGGTTCGTCGGTCAAGAATTTCCGTAAAAGATGCTGGCCATCTAAGCCTTTCGTTTCCTCAATGATGTTCGAAAGATTGTTCCGGCTTACAACAGTCACTAAATTCCCACCGTCATCCACCAGCGGGAAAAGATTTTGGCCGTGTCGTTTGTGAGTCGAACGAACCAACTCACGCACTTTGTCGAGAGTAATATTCGCCGGTATCGTCACGACATTGCTCCGCATCACTTCGCGGACAAAAAGGATTTCGAGCGGATCGGTAGCGTATTCGCGGCTCAGATGATAGCCGCGCCTTGCAATCTTCTCAGTCAAGATCGAACGTTTCAGGCAAAGCACGGTAAAGCCGTAAGCGACAAAGCTCGCCACGAGCAATGGCACAGCCAGACTGAAATCGTTCGTCAACTCGATCGTGAACACAATGCCCGTCAGCGGAGCACGCATGGTCCCCCCGAGGATGGCGCCGAGACTGATAGCAGGCCAGAAGCCAATCCCGAAATCGGGAAGAAACATCTGCTCGACTCCCCCGAGCGCCGCGCCCATCATTAAGAGCGGGGCCAAGACACCGCCCGAGGTGCCGGAGCCTAGCGAGATGACCCAAATCGATGATTTAACCAGCAGCACGCCGCATATAAAAGCAAGACCTGCCTTTCCCGTCAACAGCGCTGAAATATTGTCATAACCGACGCCAAGCGCATGCGGGAAGATCAGCCCCCCCAGTCCGACAAATAGGCCGCCGATGGCCGGCCACCACATCCAGTGGATCGGCAGTTTGTGAAATAGATCTTCGGCCAAGTAAACTCCAAAAGTCAGAGCAGCCGAAAGCAAACCGGCCAGGATGCCGACGATAACGCAACTCAAGAGCCCCGCGGAGCCGACAAAAGCAGTATGGGAAGGAATGGGGAATATAGGCCCGGCACCGAGGATATAGTTTCGCATAACACCAGCGGTAGCGCTTGCCAATGCTACGGGAATCGCGCTGCGAGGTTTCCACTCGAATAGCAGAAGCTCAATGGCGAGCAGCGCAGCGGACAAAGGAGCAGCAAATGTGGCGGACATGCCCGCAGCCGCGCCGGCAACCAACAATGTTTTCCGTTCGGCGCTGGTTAGATTGAAGAACTGGGCAATTAACGAGCCAAATGCTCCGCCCGTCATAATGATGGGACCTTCCGCGCCAAACGGACCTCCTGAGCCAATCGCAATGGCGGCAGATACGGGCTTCAGCATGGCAAGTTTTGGCTGCACCCGACTGCCGTTCATCAGAATCGACTCAATTGCCTCAGGTATGCCATGCCCTCGAATGCGCTCCGAACCGTAGCGCGCCATGAGGCCCACAATGAGAGAGCCGAGCACTGGAATAGCTACCGCGAATAGTCCCAGGTGGTTGTCAGCGGGAGAGGCCAAACTGGTATCAAAACGCCCAAAGTAGAACAAGTTCGTGGCAAGCCCAATGAGTTTCAGAAGAAGCCACGCTACGAATGAGGACAGAAACCCAATCACCACCGCTAGCAGCGAAATAGGGATGACCTGAATGGTGGTCGTGAAATCACCAAGCGTTTCCGCCCGCTGCTTGGCTGCCGCTTGGTCTATGTTTTTCTTCATGCTGATTTTGTATTGTTTGCCGTCGCTCGTTTTACGATTCGTCCTAAAGCCTCCAACAATGCTGGGCCGGTCGTTTGGAGTTCTTGCCAATGAAGAAGGGAAAGCTGCTGGAGAATTCGTTCGCCGTGGGGAGTCAGCTCGATCAGGACTTCGCGCCGGTCTTCCTCACCGTGGCGGCGTGCGACCGCTCCATGTTCCGCTAAACGATTTACTAACTCCACCGTGCTGTGGTGGCGGAGACACAGGCGTTCAGACAAGGCCCTTACCGTAGGGCGGATGTCTTCCGGCAATCCTTTGATGGCAAGCAAAAGCTGGTGCTGCTGAGGCTCGATACCGTGTGAGCGCGCCGCCTGTTCGCTGAATTGCAGAAATTCGCGGATATGATGCCGGAGTTGAGCCAATTGCCGGTAGCCAGCTAAGGGAAAATCTGCCGAGCTTGCTCTTGCCATCCTTATTTATATCTTAACACGATACGAATAGGGATCGATTCACCTTCGGAAAGATCTGAAATTGATTGAAAAGGTTAGAGTTCTTGCCTCAAATGTCCACCAAAATACAGGACCTTTTCGACTAAAAGTTCATTTCTCTACTATGTTGGCACTGATAAGCGACGAGGCGGCACAGGCACGCGATCAAGCCCGGGAATCGCTGGGGGCTTTAAGCCATCAGCTTGAGCTTGCTAACCGGGCTGCTTCGCGTTTCCGGGTAAGCCTGCCTAATAGAGACGAGGCGATTACGGAATTGAACCGGAAAACCAACGGAGCGGAGTCAGCAGCCAGGCCCTATGTTGGGATTTTTGTTGCTGATGTCCTTTCGGCGCTGCGATTGCGCCACGGCAACGAAGTTTCGGAGCACCTTTTGGACGAGGTCAGCCGTAAAGGAATTCTTCCTCTAGTTCCAGGCGGCAAGATTTTCCGCTGGTCAGCACAGTCAGTGGTTGCCATTTGGAGCAGCACAAAGAAATCTGCTGAGATCAGCACCGAGATCGCCAGTTCTTGCCAAGCGCCTTTCAACTGCCGGGCATTTGTCGGGACTCGAACCGCTACTTTCCATATCACAATGCGCTTTGTTGTCTTAGACGCGTATAGGAATACTGCCGAACTTGTTCGTACTCTCGATGGTCTTGCCAAGGGAGCAGATCCGAGATGACTTGCGACACGCCGGTATCGAAGACACTCCATAACAGTTTCAACGTTTTGAAAATGGTCGCGGGCGGCGCGCCCCTCGCTTCCACGCTACAGGCTGTTGCCGCGATATGCGCGCAGACCCGTCGGGATATGCGATTCGGTATCCTGCTGCTTGAGAACGAGCGCTTAAATTTAGCCGCGGATCATAATCTGTCGGGAGAGGACCAGCTCGTCCTTAACAGGTTATCCTCTCAACCGCCAACTTTGGCGCTGGCCCATCTCAAGGGCCATTCTTCCGTCTATGTGAAGCTCCTTATCACGCCGGCATCCGAATTGATCGGAGCGCTGGTGGCCTTTGGTCTCCACCAGCCTTTTGATGAAGCGGCCCTGGATCGAGAACTGAATGAAGTGTGCTGGATGGCTACACTCGCTATTGAACAGAAACACCTATCGGAAGAGTTGGCCTACCGGGTGCATCACGATGCGCTGACGCATTTGTGGAATCGCGTTTGGATGGAAGAGGAGATTTATCGGGTTTTGACATTCGCAAGCCGGAGAGAGGCGAGCATTGGGCTGGCTATCCTCGGGGTTGATCGCTTTCGAATCATCAACGATGTTCTCGGATCTCAGGTCGGCAATGAATTGCTGTGCCAAATCGCGGGGCGCATCGCGAGCCGGATGGCCCCATCCTTTTCGTTGGCGCGCGGCAGCGGAGATGAGTTCATGGTGCTGATGCCGGATGTGAGCGCGCCGGAACAAGTAGATCTCAGCTCGCGTGAGTTCCTCCGGTGCTTTGATGAATGTTTTCAAATTGGCGATCACGAGTTGGCCATCAAAGCCAGCATTGGAAGCACAATCGTAAAGGCATCCGCCTGTACCGTAACAGAGTTGGAAGGTCAGGCCTACACCGCGCTTCGCTATGCGAAAAAGCAGGATCGAGGCAAAGTAGTAGCGTTTGACCCTTCGATGATCAGGGTTCCGCCCGAGCGTCTGGTCATGGAACAGCATTTACGCTTCGCCTTACAGAAGCGTGAGTTCGAGGTTTATTATCAGCCGCAAATTAACTTGGTGAGCGGACGCATGGTGGGTGCCGAAGCGCTTTTACGGTGGAAGCACCCGGCTTTAGGCTTTATCTCGCCTGCTGTTTTTATTCCCTTGGCTGAGGAAATTGGACTGATCGAAGAGGTTGGGGATTGGGTGCTCGACCAGGTAATCAGACAATGCCAAGAGTGGCGCAAGTCCGGTCTCTCCCATATTCGAGTAGCAGTCAACGTGTCCGCTTTGCAGTTTGCGCGCGTGGACTTTGGAACCTCCATTGCACAGAAGCTCCAAAGCTCTCAGATTGAACCAAGCAGTTTAGAGTTGGAAATTACGGAAAGCGCGATCATGACGAATTTTGAGCACGGATTGCGGCAAATGAACATTTTGCGCAGCCTGGGCGTGACGCTGGCAATCGATGACTTTGGAACTGGCCACTCCTCGCTGGCTTACCTTCAGCAACTGCCAATTCAGCGCCTGAAAATTGACCGGATGTTCGTCAAGGAGATCGCCACGCGAGAGGACAGGCCGCCTCTGCTGGCGAGCATCGTTCAAATGGCCCGCGCTTTAGGGCTTTCGAGCATCGCCGAAGGCGCTGAAACGGCGGAACAGGTGTCTGCTCTTTTAGCTCTCGATTGCGAAGAAGTGCAAGGTTTTGTTTTCTCCAAACCGCTCCCTGCCAACGACTTTTTCGAATGGGCTATGCGGAGAGAGCCAGTCCAAGCCGAAACTTCTTGTTCCGCTTTTTGCATTTCAGTTTAGCTGCTGGCGTCGTTTTTTACTTCACGAAACAGAACAGCGGAATGTTCGAGCATATCGTACGGCTCGCCAGCGCCAATCGGACGGGCCTCTGTCGATACCGGGTCGCGAGTATCCACCATAAGTTCCCAATGATTGCCGGTGCAGGTCGGAAGGTAAAACTGAATATGCTCATGGTGCGGATTCAAACACAGGAGAAAGCTGTCGTCGCTGATCGCTTGACCGTTACGATCCACATCATCCAGTGTTCTGCCGCTTAAACACAGGCCAAGGCAGCGAACCCAGCCGGCACCCCATTCTTCCTCGGTCATCTGTTGACCGTCGGGCCTGTACCAGGACACGTCCATTACATCCAAACCGTC
This sequence comes from Bryobacteraceae bacterium, assembly GCA_045807985.1. Taxonomy (GTDB): domain Bacteria; phylum Acidobacteriota; class Terriglobia; order Bryobacterales; family Bryobacteraceae; genus Bog-105. The sequence continues at coordinate 922 of JBJMGL010000139.1, read as the reverse complement.
CACTGTCCGGTGCTCCACGGACGCGGGGCTAATCTTCCGGTCTTGAAAGAACTTTCGCCGGTGCAGATTTGGGTGATCCTTCCGTAAAGCGATCAAGTTGCTTGTAAACTCAAACAGCGCCTTCTGACAGTCGTTGAGATTCCAGTTGTACCAACTGATCGCATTGTCCTGAGCGTAAGCGTTGTTGTTTCCATTTTGTGTCCGGCTTATTTCGTCGCCGCCACAGATCATGGGAACGCCTTGGGAAAGCAGGGTAGTGAACAGAAAATTCCGCTTTTCCCGCTCGCGCAGATTGATGATATTGCTATCGTCGGTCGGACCTTCGACGCCGTGGTTCCAGGAATGATTGTCGTTCGAGCCGTCGCGATTCCCCTCGCCGTTGGTCTCGTTGTGTTTTTCGTTGTAGCTCACCAAGTCGTTTAACGTGAAACCATCATGGGCCGTAACGAAATTAATACTGGCGGAGGGCCGCCGGCCATCACGCTGGTAAAGGTCGCTGCTCCCGGTGAGCCGGTAACCCAGTTCAGCGAGTTGACCTTCATCGCCTTTCCAGTATCTGCGGACCACGTCACGGTATTTGCCGTTCCATTCCGCCCATAATGCCGGGAAGCGTCCGACCTGATACCCGCCCTCGCCGACATCCCAAGGTTCAGCAATCAGTTTCACTCTGGAAAGCACGGGATCTTGGTTGATAACGTCGAAAAATGACGAGAGCCGGTCCACGTCGTGCAGCTCACGGGCCAGCGCGGAGGCGAGATCAAAACGAAAGCCATCCATATGCATGTCCAGAACCCAATAGCGCAAGCTATCCATCACCATCTTGAGCACCTGCGGATGGCGGATATTCAGCGTGTTGCCGGTGCCGGTATAGTCCATGTAATAACGGGGTTTATCTCCCACCAGCCGGTAATAGGTAGAGTTG
>JBJMGL010000138.1:0-2123 GCA_045807985.1 Bryobacteraceae bacterium | reverse complement strand
TGTGCTGGAAGCTGGGCGAATCCAGCATTAGTTTCTGGCACCATATTGAGGACGGGTTTCGCGGACGGCAGCCAATTAACAGCGAGTTTCTGGCTAATCATCGGGGTGGCGGAGAGCCGGGAGACTAATCACGGCACGGGCCTTCAGTGTGCTAAGCACCTGGCCTGGAACATCTCTATCTGTATCATCTTTGACATGCTCTAAGCGTATAAAGATGTGTTGCACATATCTACTTGGCTATTTCGGATACTGGTGCTTGCGAGGTAGCGATTCCGGCATCTCCGGCCATCAGACTCCGTAGAAATCTAGGAATTCCGCACTCAATAGATCAAATGAACGCATAGGGGACTAAGCTCCGTTCGTCGTAATTGTTACACTAGCGCAGAATGCTATTGGCCCGCGAATTTATTGGATATATGTCACGGCAACTGGTGGAACGGTTGAGCCCAACTGCTTTCGAAACAACGAATCCAAGTACCGCCGCTGGAGTGATCGCGACGATCATCCAAGAGGATCTTTCGACCGAAGACAAACTGAACGATGAAGTGCGCGACTTGCTGGATGATTACAGCGAATACATGCGGAGAGAGAACATTTCATATCAGGAGATGTTCCGCAAAATCAAAAATCAGTTGATGGCGCAGCGCAAACTGACGCGCGCCGCCGGACGCGATACGGGTGATCCCATGAAAATTTCCCGCGACCGCGTAAACGAGATCTCGCACAAGCTGGTAACAGAGATGCGAAAGTCACGCGATTTCAGGGTACGTAAAGATCCAAATGAGCTGCGCCTTGCCCTGGTGCGCGAAATGACGGAACTGTTGCAAGTGGAAGACCGGGTTGACCGCGCTGCCCGGCAAAAAGTCCGCACGCAGAAACGCGATATACCCGAAGGCGGCGAGGAGTTTGACATTCTCCACAAGCGCTACTATGCGGAGGAGCTGAAAAAACTTGGTATTAATCTAGGCAGTTAATTTAGTTAACCCCAACTACGGATAAGAGTTGAGGGGATTCCTACAGAATCAATGGTTTGAGAGAATCGGTTTGCGAAGACTGATGGTCAAACCAGGTTCTCGGGGGTCCCCTCCATGTCCATAAATATCACGGCGCTTTACTGCTGTCTCGATGATTTCTGCAAGGTTTTTGAGGAGTGGGAAGGACATCGGCTGATCCCTTCGGAGAAGAAACGGCACCGCGAAGGCAAGCTTTCCTTGTCCGAGATGCTGTTCATCATGGTGCTGTTTCACCTGTCTGCGTTCCGGCACTTCAAGGCGTTCTACCGGTATGGGATCGGACATCAGTATCGCGACTGCTTCCACGAGATACCGCATTATGATCGGTTCGTCGCCCTGATGCCACGCCTGTTCGCGCCCTTGATGGTCCTGCTCCATTGCCTGAGTGGCGAGCAAACAGGCATTTACTTCGCTGACTCAACAAAACTCGCTGTCTGCCACAACCGCCGCATTCACCGCCACAAGACCTTTGAAGGCCTGGCGGCACGCGGCAAGACCAGCATGGGCTGGTTTTATGGGCTCAAGCTGCACTTCGTCATCAATCATAAGGGCGAGATTATGGCCTTGAAGATCACACCGGGCAACACCGCCGATAGTGCCGTGCTGGCCGACATCACGCGCCGTCTCAGCGGCAAGCTTTACGCGGACAAAGGATATATCGGCAAGGAACTCTTCAAAAAACTCTGGCAGCGCGGCCTGCATCTCATCACCGGTATCCGCCGGAACATGAAGAACTACCTCCTGCCCATGGCCGACAAGATCATGCTCCGCAAACGCTTTGTGATCGAGACCGTTCTCGACACTCTCAAATCCGAAATGGGACTCGAGCATTCACGCCACAGATCGCCCCTCAACGCTATGGTCCACATCCTGTCTTGCCTGACCGCATACACCTTCAGGCCCGGAAAACCAAGCATCTTTATTGTTAACAAACAAATCGTAGCTTATCCGTAGTTGGGGTTAAGTATGAGCAGAACAACGCGGTCATTGTAGGCGTCAGTGTTGATTCGACGGGCAGTCACAAAGATTTCTGCGCGAAGCAAGGGCTGACGTTCAGATTATTGGCCGACACGGATAAGAAGGTCGTGCAGCAGTATGGCTCCATGCGCG
>JBJMGL010000137.1:0-8979 GCA_045807985.1 Bryobacteraceae bacterium | reverse complement strand
GGCACGTCGCCAATTTCGTCGAGCATAACGGTTCCGCCGTCAGCGCCTTCGAATTTTCCCGGCTTGCTGGCAGTTGCTCCCGTGAAGGCTCCTTTCTCGTAGCCGAAAAGTTCGCTTTCCATCAGGTTTTCGGGCAGCGCGGTGCAATTGATTTTCACAAAGGCGTGAGTTTTGCGCGGTGAATGTTGATGGATGGCGCGGGCGATCATGTCTTTGCCGACTCCGCTTTCACCAGCCAGCAAAACGGTTGTCCGGGTGGGAGCCACGCGCTCGACGGTACCGAAGATTTCGCGCATGGCAGGGCTGCGGCCAATGATGTTGTCGAACTGATAACGGGTGTCCAGTTGCTCGCGCAAACGCCGGTTCTCGTCCCGTAGGGATTGAACCGCCATAATTTTCTCGACAACGGTTGTCAAATGATCTAGCGAGAAGGGCTTTTGCAGAAAATCTGCCGCTCCCCGTTTCATTGCTTCCACGGCAGTTTCAACAGAACCATGCGCGGTAATGACGAGCACGGCTGCTCCCATGCCCCGCGCTTGCAGTTGCTGAATGAATTCCAGGCCGTCCATTCCGGGCAAGCGCAGATCCGTGATGATGAGGTCCGCCAGCGTAGCCAGGGGGAGACCCTGTTCCGCGGTGGGCGCGCCATCTACTTCAAAACCTGATGACTCCAGTTGCAGTTGAATGACCCGGCGAAGCTTGTCTTCGTCTTCTACGATGAGGATACGGCCAGCAGCCATGGTTTATACGTGTTGCTCTCTCGGTAGGATCATCTCAAATGTTGTCCCGACCCCTATTTCACTTTTCACAGAGATCCGTCCGCCGTGCTCGTCCACAATTTTCGACACAATGGCGAGACCAAGACCGACTCCCTGCGGCTTGGTGGTGAAGAACGGGTTGAAGATGCTTTCCAGATGCTGCCGTTCAATGCCCTTGCCGTTATCTTCCACATCGATTTTGACATGGCTATCCTGGGATAGAGTTCTGATTCTTATGCTGCTTCCTCCTGTGCTCGCCTGAATGGCATTGCTTAAGAGGTTTGATAGGGCCAAACGCAACAAATCAGGATCAAAGGTGAAGAACAAATCGCCCGGGAGAGCTTCCACCTTGAGGGTTATGCCTGCGTTCTCCGCTAGCACGTTCGCTTCACGTATCACATCATCGATAACCGGTTTGAGATCGGCTGTTACCGGGTGAATCTGCAAGGGACGGGCGAAATTCAAGAAGCTGGTAATCAAGCCATTCATCCGATCTACCTCGCTGCGAATGAATCCTGCCATCTCCGACATGATTTCAGGCCGGGCCTGGGCCGATTGTTTCGTCAGCATCTCGGCTGAGGCGCGAATCGTGCCTAATGGGTTGCGTAGTTCGTGCGCGAGCCCCGCTGTAAGCTGGCCCAGGGCGGCCAGGCGTTCACTGCGGCGCAAGGACGCCTCGGCGCGCCGCAGGCTTCGGTTTGACTCCGCCAATTGGGCGGCTGCTTCCTCCGTACGATTCATTTCTTCGCGTTTGGCTTTGGCTTGCTCGAATACCAGGAAAGCAACAATGGCAAAGAACGAAGCCCGCAATGACATTAATTGAAGATAGCCGGGTGAGGGCGGCTCATTCATCCAATCAACGTAGATAGGCAGCAAAAATGAAAAGTAGCTTAAGCAAGCGAGGCAAGTCACAAATATGGTCCCTCCCAGTTCGAAGGTTGTCGCCGCTGCGACAACAGGCATTAGAAAAATCGGGTAGTAAGGGCTTGTAATTCCATGCGTGTAGCCCACCAGGAGATAACTTAGAACCAGTTTAAAAATGACGGAGGCGACCTGACCATGCGGTGACGCAAAGAGTCGCAACCTGGGTTCTGCAATCTGAAATGCGGCAATCAAGGCCAGTACGATTGGCAGATCATAATTAGGTTCCGGTGTAGTTGCGATGAGAATGCCGCTAAAGAGAAGCCATGCAAAATCCTGCGGCCGAAACCAGTGAGCCATGCGAAACAATGCCCATTTTCTTGTTTTGAGGTCGTCAGTCACAAGGAACGCCCTGTGCCAGAATAAGGACAATCCCAGCAGTCATGAGTAACGTGAATTTGGAATCCTCCATTCCGGAAGATATATCGTCTTCGCCGGAAGAAACTTCGTCCTTTGCAGAGATGTTGTCGAGCTTTGAACAGCAACAACATACGGATGCGGCGAGCGGAGAAACGGTTAATGGAATTATTGTCTCAGTCCTCCCGGAAGCAGTTCTTGTCGATGTAGGCCGGAAGATTGAAGGATCGCTGTCGCTTGCGAGATGGCGTGAAACGGAAAAGGGCGAACCGAAAGCGGGCGCGCCGGTATCCGTGACCGTGGGTCCTCGCAATGAGGAAGGTTATTACGAGCTTTCCACCATCAAAGTAGAACGTCCTAGGGATTGGAGCGCCTTGCAAACTGCTTTCGCCGAGAAACACACGATTGCAGGCACCGTGGTTGAGCAAGTAAAAGGCGGCTTCCGGGTGGATATCGGCGTGCGCGCTTTTATGCCAGCCTCGCGTAGCGGGGTCAGGGAGGCTGACGATATGCCCAAACTGGTTGGGCAGGAGATTCAGTGCCGTATTACCAAGCTCGACACCGATAAAGAAGATGTTGTTGTGGATCGCCGCGCTGTTCTCGAAGAGCAGGAAGCTATTCGCCGTCAGCAAGCATTTTCCGATTTGCGGGAAGGCGCGGTGGTGCGCGGCCGGGTTCGGAGCGTGATGGATTTTGGAGCGTTCCTGGATCTGGGCGGAGTCGATGGTTTGCTCCATGTCGCCGAAATGTCCCATTCCCGTATTGGCAAGGCTAGTGATGTCGTGAAACCGGGCGATGAACTCGAAGTAAAGATCCTGAAGATTGACCCAACCAGTAAAAAGATCTCTCTTAGCCTGAAGCAGTTGCAAGAGGACCCTTGGAGTATTGCGGCCCGGACCTTCAATGTTGGTGATCGCGTGAGCGGCACGGTGTCGCGGCTGACCGATTTTGGCGCTTTTGTCGAGCTGATGCCCGGCGTGGATGGCTTGATTCACCTTTCTGAACTCTCGTGGAACAAGCGCGTTCGGAAACCGGGTGATTTGCTGAAAGCCGGTGAGCGGGTAGAGGCCGTGATCCTGCAAGTGAATTTGGCGGAGCGGCGGATTAGTTTGGGTTATAAGCAGGCGCTGGGCGATCCTTGGGAGAATGTCTCCCAACAGTTTCCAGTGGGCGCAACGGTTGAGGGTACAGTGATGAATCTGACTCCATTTGGCGCTTTTGTGGAAGTGGCGGAAGGCGTTGAAGGGATGGTGCATATTTCTGATATCACCAATGAGAAGCGGATTGACCACCCGAAAGACAAGCTGGCGAAAGGTCAAAGAGTGAGAACTGTTGTGCTTGAGCTGGATAACGAACGCCGCCGCCTTCGCCTTGGCATGAAGCAACTGGAGCCGACTACAGTTGACCATTACATTTCCGAGCATCAGCAAGGGGATACGGTGAGCGGACGCTTGATCGAGATACAAGGAACGCGGGCCAAGGTTGAATTGGGAGAGGGCGTGATTGCCACCTGTCAACTGAAGCAAGCGGAAGAGGCGCAGACGAAAACGGAGGAGCCGAAGTCGGCTGATGTTGGTTCACTCGGTGCCATGCTGGCTGCTCGATGGAAACAGGGGGGCCAGACAGTAACTGGAGGAAACCGAACGGCACGGGCGGGTGAAGTCCGTAGTTTCCGGATTGCTGCTTTGGACCCTGCTAAAAAGCTGATTGAATTGGAGTTAGCAAGTTAGAGATGTTCCGGCTCTCGCTTGAACCGCTATGTGTAACTTTTGCTGTGCAATTGCTATACAATGAATAAGGAGGGCCACGGTGCTGCGAACACCGCAGCTCTTCCAGATTACATCCGCCGTTTCCAGTGAATGTAGATCTGAATTGTACCGACGAGAGTCAGCACAAGCCTTATTCGAATGGTCAACTTGACCACCTTCTAGCGGAGAAGTGGTATCGGAGAGCCGGGTCATGAGCCCGGCTTTTCCCTTCTCAGCCCAACTAAATAGCTGAAGCCAAAGAAACATCGCCTCTCCCATCCGTTCCGCCAGAATCATTATTATGCCAAACTGTTTTGTATCCATTGACGGACGATGACGTGACAAAATGGATGCTCATACGTCCATCGTGATGGTGGATACTCGAGCCGAAGTTGTTGGGAATATAGGCGTGGGGAGCGCGACTGGGCGAACGGATGAGCATGCGCTAATTCGAGCCGCCCAACGTGGGGATTCGGATGCCTTTGAACAGCTGGTCCGGTCCTATGATGGCAGCGTCCTTCGCATGGCGCTCAATCTTCTGCATTCGGAAGAGGATGCGCGGGATGTATATCAAGAAGCGTTCCTTCGCGTTTACCGTAACCTTCCGAAATTCCGCTTTGATTGCAGCTTCAGCACGTGGCTTTATCGCATCGTCGCTAATCTTTGCCTCGATCAGATCAGGAAGCGGAAAGTTCGGCGTGAGGAAGCGTCCTCGATCCCAATGGGAGATGGAGAGTTCGACCGGTTTCAGTTTTTGCCGGAGGAGCGCGCCGACGTCGATCCGCAACGGCAGTTGATGAGCTCCGAGGTGAATAGCCGCATTCAGGAGGTTTTGAACCAGTTAACAGCGCGTGAGCGGCTGGTTTTCGAAATGCGCCACTTTCAAGGGTTGCGGTTGAGGGCTATCGGAGAGGCGCTGGGCGTTACGGAAGAAGCCGCCAAGAACTGTCTTTTCCGCGCGACCCAGAAGATGCGCGTCGCGTTGGGAGATTTTGTATGAACTGTCAGCAGGTTCAAATTAGTCTGTCGCTTTATCTCTACGGTGAGCTGGAGTTCGCCGCCGAAGAGGAGCTGGAACAGCATTTACAGGAATGTTCTTTCTGCCAGTTAGCTTTGTCCCGTGAAAAGGCTTGGCATACTAAACTGAACGCCGAGCGCAAAGACGTGCCCCTGGATCTGCTTGGGCAGTGCCGCCGTGACTTGCGAGCGGCGATGAAGGCTCCCGAGGTAAAGGACAGCAGACGAACATGGCAGTTTACTGATGTTGTCGGCGCTTTAAGTTCCGGTGGCGGTCAATGGTCTAAGCGCCTGGCGTTTGCATCATTTTTCCTCTTTGCCGGGTTTAGTTTGTCGAGTTGGATGGGTCGTGTACACTTTGTGAACCGGCTTGGCACCGGGAATGAGGTGCAAATGGGAGTTCTGAATGGTCCGATGTCCCGGATCCGTGACATTCAACCGGGCAGTAATAACCAAATCCGTATTGTCATTGACCGCGTTCAGGAACAGGAAATCGTCGGCAGTATTGGAGACGAGGCTGTGCGGCGTTTACTGCTTATGGCTATCAAGGACCCTGCCGATCCTGGGCTGAGAGTGGATTCCGTTGAGCTACTCAAGGGGCAGGACGGAACTGATATTCGCGATGCGCTCCTTGATACCGTGCGCCATGACGAGAATGCGGCCGTGCGCCTGAAAGCGCTGGAAGGTTTACGGCGCTTTAGGGATGACCGGGCAACGCATGAGACGCTGCGCTCTGTTCTGCAATACGATGACAATCCGGCGGTTCGCTCAGAAGTCATTGATGTGCTGGTGCCCATGAATGGCCCGATTAAAGTGACGCCGGAACTGGCAGGCACTTTGGAAGAGATTGCCCGTTCGGAGCGCGATAACGATTACCTGCGAGCGCGTTGCTTGCAGGTTTTGCGGATGGTTGGAACCCCACGCGCTTACTAGCCTGCGCTGCTTGAATAAATCCCAGTTCCGGCACAATCGACTTTTCCGTTGTTTCGTCCAAAATGACGGAGCTTACTGCTGAACTACAGTTTGTAAGAACCAAACGGAAAGCTGGATTTAATATGCAGTGGAGATTTCTTTCGATTCCTGCCCTGGCAGCGCTATTGGTGACGAGCGGAAAGGTTCAGGCCCAATCTGATTTGTTCCCTCGTTTTCAGGTTGTCACCCAATTGAGAAATCAACTCAGCTATTTGGGCGTGAACCTAGTTGATGTGGACGCGGATCGTGTAGACAGGTTGAAACTGAGCGAAGAGCGCGGCGTGGAAGTTATCAATGTCGAGGAGGGTAGCCCCGCTGATAATGCCGGCATAAAGCCAGGTGATGTCCTTCTCAGCTACAACGGGGAGAACATTCTTGGTACGCAGCAGTTTAGCCGGCTGGTGCGGGAAACGCCTCCGGGGAGGAAAGTAAAAATTCAGATTTGGCGGGATGGCAAGATGCAGCTGGTTATGGCGGCCATTGGAGCTTTACCGTCACGCGTTCCCGCTATTCCCACTCATTTTGCGAATTTGAACTTTCCTGATCTTCGCGGGTTCAAAGTACCTGATGTTCCCGGCATTATTACGACGTGGACCAATTCTGCCGTGGGCATTGAATGTGAGCCGATTGATTCACAACTAGCGCAGTATTTTGGCGTAAGGCAGGGTGTACTTGTGCGCTCCGTAGTAAAGGACAGCGCCGGGGAAAAGGCCGGTTTTAAAGCAGGCGACGTGCTCACTTCCGTGGGCGGTAAAAGTCTGAACAATCCCGAGGATTTACGGCGAATTTTACGCCAGCCGGGCAAGCCGGTGCCGGTCTTACTGGTCCGCGACCACAAGCAACTCACTCTTACTGTGACGCCGTTATCAGACGACCAGCAGTAGGGCGAGTTTGGAGCAGTCCGCTTCCAGACCCGGAGCAGGCGTTCGGTTGCGTTAGGGGCAGCTGCTTTGCCATTAATGACCGCAACCGCAGAATTGCCTGTGATTTCAGTTGTGAAACGCGAGATTCATGCAGGCCTATGATTTTCGCGATCTCGCGCAGCGTTATTTCCTCGTAGTAGTAGAGGCTTAATATTGTTCTCTCCAGGCGAGGAATCTTTTCGATTGCCTCGGCCAACAAAGTTTGGAGCTCCGCTCGTTCCACGATCCGTGATGGCCATTCTTCATCCGTGCTGGACAGGTAGCGTAAAAGGTCATATTGATCTTCACAACCTGCTTTTTCCAAGCTGCCCAGAGTTAAGCCGTGTGCTTCTGATAGCCACTCCTGGTACTCAGGCACTGATAAACGGAGGTGAGTCGCGATTTCTTCTTCGCTGGGGACCCGGTGATGTTTCTGCTCCAGGGCGGTGATAGCAGCCTCGATTAGCTTTACTCGTTTCCGTTGTTGGCGGGGAGCCCAATCGAGCCCGCGCAGGCTATCTAGAATCGCGCCTCGAATCTTATATTCAGCGTAAGTTTTTAGTTTTACTTCGTGACTGGAATCATAACGATCAATCGCTGCGATCAGACCCAGTATTCCTGCCGAAATTAAATCGTCCAGGCTCACTGAAACAGGCAGGCGCTCATGAATTCTCTTCGCAATAAGCCTGACTTGAGCCAGGTGTTCTAAAATCAGGTGCTCCCGTTTTTCCGTATTGGCGCTTTCCCTCTGCTCACTGACGATCATTTTGATGCCCTATGATATATTCGTCAGAAATTTGCGGTAACTTAAGGGCTTATCCCGGTTTGGCTATAAAACTACCCTTCGGTTTTTGCCGCACCTAGACTTCGGATTTTTCTGAGTGAGCGTTGTTGCGTTCTTCTTGTAAAATGTCCAAGAGGAGAGATCAGGCCAGGAAAGCCTTGCACTGCCTTGGCTTTTGCTGATCCTAATCGTACGAAATCACATGTCTGACGCCCTCTCGTTGACTGGAACAAATGGATCTTATGGCACAGCTGCTGTTCGAGCCCGGGAGCAAAATGGCAACTCAGATGAGCAAGCCCGAGAAAGCCGGATCGCCGAGTTGCGCCGACAATATCTGGAAGGGACGTACCAAGTGGACGCGCGAGAACTAAGCGCTGTACTGATCAGGCGGCACTTAGCAAAAGATAGTTAGCGAAGGCTAAGTACGGGCGAGGGAGCTAAAGCCAGCCGGTCCAGTCGCGAAACGATAGCCGCGTTCAGCCGCAACCGCCGCGATTTCCTTTACTATCTCCGCCTGAAATTCGGGTTTGAACCAATTTTCTTCGCCATGTCGGCGTGCTATCGCGAAAGCGGGTTCTCGCGTGGTGGCACCGTGCTGCTTGGTCCCGCGCACGTGCAAAGGGTCCCCAATGAGGTGGCGGCAGGAAGCGTCCAGGGCTCTTGTCGTTAACTGTCGCGGATTACAGGGCAGCAGAGGCGCGAGAGTAGCGTACACTTCCAACCCTGCTCTGCGCAGCAGGCGTATGGATTCCAGACGCTCCTCAATGGACTCGCAATGTCCTTCGTAGCGCCGCCGAACGTCCTCTGAATCTGTTGTGATGGACATGCTGATTCTGAATATGGTCCGTTTAGCGGCTTCTTGCAAAAGAGGAATATCGCGCAAGATGAGCGGACTCCGGGTTTGCACTACGAAAACTTTAGGGGGATGACAAGTAACTGCCGAAAGGAGGGAAGGCATTAACTGCTCTTCGCGTTCCGCTGGCTGGTAAGGATCAACCAGCGGCGAACAGTAAATTACCTGATCCCGTTTTATTGTGCGGGCGGTTAAGTCGCCTGCATTGATTTTAAAGGTGGTAAAGTGTCCCCACTTGCGCCAATCCTCCGGCGTGAGCCCGCCATAAATGCCCATGGTTGGGACATAACAGTAAGAGCAACCGTAAGTGCAGTTACGGGCGGGGCTGAGAGAGTGGGTAAATCCGGCTTGTTTCAGAAAGCCGGAAACCGGGGGTCAGGATGGTTTTCGCAACTGTCTCATAAATCGGCCACGCCTATCAGTTTCCCGCAAATGTTTTTACAACTGGATAGTACGCGACAGTAATCCGGTCCCTGCTTCCTGGCTCCGCTTTTCAGTCTCGGGCCGTGCGAGTGGAGTTTTATCTTTACATTTCTTATTAGGAGATTAATATCACTTACTACTATGCAGGGTATAAATAGCTAGATTTCCAAATGGAATAGTTGTATTCTGCAATAAATTTAATCTTGCGATCTTAAGCCGTTCCGGACGGACCAGTCCAAGCTGC
>JBJMGL010000136.1:0-2799 GCA_045807985.1 Bryobacteraceae bacterium | reverse complement strand
TTTGCTCTCTTCCCTGCTGCCTTGCTCTCCATTGCGGTGTTCCCGACGCTTGGAGCCGAAGCTCCGCAGCTTTGGTATACCAAGCCAGCAGCTCAGTGGAATGAGGCGCTTCCGATCGGCAATGGCCGACTGGCGGCCATGGTGTTTGGCGGAGTCGATACCGAGCATCTCCAATTGAATGAGGAGACTATTTACGCGGGCAAGCGGATGAACCGCGTGAATCCCGAGGCACGAGCGAACGTTCCTATAATCCGAAAAATGCTGCTGGAAGGCAAGGTGCTGGAAGCGCAAGCACTTGCGGGGAAAGCGCTGCTTGCTGTTCCACTGCGCCAGCCTCCATATGAGCCGCTGGGAGATTTAAATATTGTCTTTGATGCTGCCGGTTCATCGCCCGTCAGCCATTACCGGCGTTCGCTTGATCTCTATGACGGTGTTCTGACGATTGAATACGATCTCAATGGCGTTCATTACAGCCGCACTGCTTTCGCTTCGTATCCGGACGGCGTGATTATTCTGCATCTGAAAGCGGATCGCACACATAGTTTGTCTTTTACCGCAGGTTTGAGCCGTGCGGAGAATGCCGAGTCCAAGCTGGATGATTCGTTCGGCAAGGATGTTGTCGTGCTGCGTGGTACGGCGCTGCCGCCTTCCAGCAAACAGTACGCGGATGAGCCGCGAACGGGAACGGCGTTCACCGGCGTATTGCAGGTTATTTCGGATGGTGATGTGACGCGCAGCGGCAATCAGCTTCACGTACACAACGGGACGGAAGCTACGCTGTTATTGACAGCCGCGACGGACGCCAGGGGGCCAGATCCCGACGCGCAGTGCCGTGAGCAGTTGAAACGGTCTGCCCTACGTTCTTATCCTGATCTTCTTGCCCGGCACCGCGCCGACTTCCGCAGCTTGTCCACTCGCGTCTCGCTTAAGTTGGGCGATAGCGAATCGGCGCTGAAAACCGTTCCGACAGACCAACTGCTCCAGCGTACAAGCCAGGGCGGTGATGATACAGCACTGGCGAGCTTGTATTTCGCTTATGGCCGTTATTTGCTCCAATCGAGCAGCCGCTCGAATTCCTTAGCGGCCAATCTGCAGGGCAAATGGAACGATAGAATCGATCCACCTTGGGGCAGCAAGTACACCATCAATATCAACACGGAAATGAACTACTGGCCGGCGGAGGTTTGCAACCTCGGAGAAACCGTGGATGGCTTGTATAACCTGCTTCGACTTATGCAACCGAATGGGCAGCATACCGCCCGCGAGATGTACGGCACGGAGGGCTTTGTTACCCATCACAATACGGATGGTTGGGGTGACACGGAACCGATTGACGGCGTGCGATCTGGAGTGTGGCCTTTTGGAGCGGCATGGCTGAGTCTTACGTTATGGGACCACTATGATTACTCGCGAGATCAAGTATACCTGCGGGAGCGAGCTTATCCGATTCTGCGGGACACCGCCGTGTACCTGCTGAATAATTTATTCGATGATGGGGCAGGTCATTTAGTGAGCGGGCCGTCCTTGTCGCCTGAAAACTCGTACTACACGCCAGAGCATAAGAAGGCGGCGCTGGACGTTTCTCCGACCATGGATGTCGAGATTACGACGGCGCTGTTCCGGCGCGTGATCGAAGCAAGTAACACGCTCGGTACGGATGCTGATCTGCGGAGTCGCCTTTCCCAAGCATTGCCGAAACTGATCCCGCTGCAAGTGGGCCGCTATGGACAGTTGCAGGAGTGGCGCAAGGATTATGAGGAGGTAGAGCCTGGACACCGGCACATGTCCCATCTGTTCGCGGTGTATCCGAGCAACGAGATTAATCCTTCTCGACCGGATCTTTATCGGGCGGCCCGCGTCTTATTGGAGCGCCGTTTAGCAAACAAGGGGGGCGGAACGGGCTGGAGCCGGGCGTGGGTGGTGTGTCTTTGGGCTACCTTCGGCGAAGGTGACAAAGCGGATGATAGTTTGCGCGTGTTGTTTACGCAATCCACGTGGCCTAACCTGTTTGACTTGCACCCGCCCGGCGTTTTTCAGATTGACGGCAATCTCGGTGCTACGGCGGGGATTGCGCAGATGCTGCTGCAAAGCCAGAACGGGACCATTGACTTACTGCCTGCGCTTCCCTCCTCCTGGAAAGATGGAACCGTGACCGGATTGCGTGTACGCGGCGGACTCACGATTGACTTTTCGTGGCGGAATGGCCATTTGCAAACGGCGGTTCTGCACGCGGCCCATAGCGGCGATTTCAAGCTGCATGCGCCGGGACGTCAAGTTATTCCAGTTATGTTGAAAGAGGGAGAGACGCGAGTTTTGCCGTTCTCATGAGAGGAATTTCGCGCCGGGTTTTTAGGGGGTGCGCTCGCAAATATTACTGGACCTTATGTGCCGACAACGACTCCTCCATCCACGCTCAGAACGGTCCCGCTGACAAACGAAGCGGCATCAGAGGCGAGCCACAGATAAGCGTTGGCGATATCCCCTGTTTCACCAAGACGGCCCAGGGGCGTGTGGTCCCGCATGTTTTGCAGGATTTTTTCGGGCATGGCCGCGATCATCTCCGTGTTGATAAAGCCAGGAGCAATCGCATTGACGCGGATCTTATACTTACCAAGCTCACGCGCCCATACCTTTGTCATGCCAATCACACCGGCTTTGCTCGCTACGTAGTTTGTCTGGCCGAAATTGCCGTATAACCCCACTACGCTGGAGGCGTTCAGGATGACACCACCGCTCTTGATCATGTGCGGAACAACGGCGCGGGTACAGACGAAAACACCACGGAGGTTGACGGAAATG
>JBJMGL010000135.1:0-3735 GCA_045807985.1 Bryobacteraceae bacterium | reverse complement strand
TTGGAGTCTGGTAAGAACGGCTCGGGTTTCCGCTGTGGCCTGATCTTCATCAGCTTTGGTAGGCTGCCCAATTTTCTCGTCGTATTCCTTTAGGCCCTGCGAAGATGCGCTTTCCGGCGAGTGCCGGTTGCTGATATCCACCAGCATTTGGGTGAACTGGTTGCTACGGGCGATCCATTGTTTATCACCCGCCTGCGGAGGGTCGGCCGCAAACAGCACGGCGCTGGCTGTCGAAAACAGCAGGGTGAAAATAAGTCTGTTCATTCAGTGCGTATAGTTTATTGGACCGCACTTCGGGCGGAATGGTTTGCCTTCCGCACGAATCATTTAGAAACGCAGGTGAATAGCTACTTGAATGATGCGCGGGCCGGTCGGGTTGGTGGTGGACGTTGCGCCGACTACATAAGATACGGTGCCGAATGTTGCCGAATTGATATTGGTGTTCGGGGTGCCGAAGTTGGTGTGATTAAGTACGTTAAAGGCATCGCCCCGGAGTTCTGCATCTAATTTTTCTCCAAAGAAGAACAGGTGCTTAGTGAGCGAGAGGTCAGCGTTGATATAACCCGGTCCCCGCAGGCCGTTGCGCGGGAAGGAGCCGTAAGTGAACTGGCCGATGGCAGCAGCGGGATTGTCCGCTACGATCGCGTCCAGAGCATTGGCCCTTGCCGCCGAGAAGTTCGCCGGACTGAAATAGTAGTTTCCTGTTTGCCCGGCCAGGGTTTGCGCGTTGTGGGGATCAAACGTGGCTACCGTATTGCCGACCAAATCAGCACGTACATAATAGGCATCGCCAGCCCCGGAAGGTCCGGGATCGTTCCTGCTGGTGGATAGACCGGCTAATACATCCAGCGGGAAGCCGGTGCGCCAGGTCACGAGCGGGTAAAGACTCCAGCCACGGGTCAGCAATTTCGGCCCGCGCTCCCAGAGATGATCGAAAGGCAGGTCCCACCCTCCAGAGAAGGTAAGCGAATGGCGGAGATCAAAATCTCCCGAAGCGCGGAATTGATCGTGATTAAAGTAAGGCACCTGGGAGCTTCGGGTTTGCCGGTAACCGGAACTATTGTCAATTTCATGGCCCCAAGTATAAGAGAAGGTAAAAAACGTACTACCGAAATAACGATTGTTCGTGATGCGTTTTGTCAGGCTTACCTGGAAGGCATTGTAATTTGACTTTCCTAGGTTTTGAAATTCATCCAGATAACTGAACGTTCCATTGGAGGGATCACCCGGATTATAGATACGGTTGGCTGTGCCAGGAACAAACGGGTTCACATCCACTAGCGTGGTCAACTTGTGCCCATCCGAGCCGAGGTAACCGAGATCGAGCACCAAGCCGTTTGCAAGCTGCTGTTGCAAAGAAAAGTTGTACTGGTAAACGTATGGCGTTCGCAAGTATGGATCGACAAAATAGACGCCCCCGCCGCCGACGGGAAGAAATCCGGCATCCGCGAAGTTGATATTACGAGCAGGAGGCCTTGAGGGGAAAGGATTTACAGCCCCGATGCTGGTAAACGGCTGCTGAAGGTAACCAGGTGAACTTCCTGCTGTCGCATCAGGTCTGTCATAAAAAAGATCCGCGAAGCCAAAAAAAGGCGCTTGACCGTTGAATTGAAGGTTGTCTTCTGCTTTTAGAATGTCGTAGAACATGCCGAAGCCGCCGCGAACGCTGGTTTTGCCGTTTCCGAATACGTCCCAGGCAAAGCCGAAGCGAGGGGCAAAGTCGTTCTTATCCGGAAAATTTGCGCCTTTGGGCGCCCCGGCATCTCCGGGAAACACTTCACCCCTGGGGGCGCCTGGGAAGCGGGTAGACTGCAACCCGGGAATAAAGGAGAAGCTGCGGCCTTGCGTGTCGAATTTCGGCTGCGCATACTCGTAGCGGACGCCGAGATTCAATGTAAAACGCTTACTTAAGTGCCACTGATCCTGTACATAACCGGCGTATTGTTTTGATCTGACGTTGGAGGGCGCTTTCGGAAACTGAAAGTATTCATCCGGCAGGCCAAGCAAAAAATCGGCCAGATCCAGGCCGGAACCGACCTTGGTCGTTGGTCCGTAAAAGCTGAACTGGCCATTTACGTAGTAGTCGTAAACCGTGTTGTTCTGATAAGGCGAAAAGTAGAAGCCAAACTTCAGGTCGTGATTGGAGCGGGTCCAGGACAGATTGTCATAAATGGCATAGGTATTGTTGATCAGATTTGTGGGACCGTTCGGGCTAAAGCCTAAAATCGTGTTGCTGCCGGAAAGGTTAATAATTGTAGGTCCGGTGGAAACGTCGGGAGTAATTCCAATTCCCAAAGCATTAGGACCGGGCAGCGTTGCCGCCGGTTGCGCCTGAAGAGTGTTCAAGCGCTGCGCCGTGGCCCGGAACTCATTGAGCAGTGTTGGGGTGAAAGTGTGATTGTAGGTAATGGTTGCGAAATAGCTATTGATATTGTTTGAGTTTGGAAAACCGGGAACGTTCGCCCCAGCGGAGGCGCCGTTCAAGATAAAGGGAACGAGCTGGGTCTCTCCATGTGCTGTGAAGGTGCCGTTGATCGTATCGCGGCTGGTGATGTTGGCGTCGAACCGGCCCAGGTATTCATCAATATTGTCTTGCGCTGTGCCCTGGGGAAACAGAATACCAGTCGGCGAGATCGGAACCAGGCCGTTCTTGAAATAGTTCAAGGCAACGGGATCAAGGCGGCTGGGATCAATAATCGCTTGCGAGGCCAAGAGTGGATTGGACTGGTAATAAGGATGATCCTGGAGGAATGCCGCCACGCTCGGGTCCGGTCCGCCGTTGGCAGCTTGCGAAAAATTGCCCTGCGCTTCAAGAGGCGTGTAAACTGGAGCGCTTTCAGCCTGCGCTACTGAATTCTGGCGCTGACCCTGGTAGGAAAAGAAAAAGAACAGCTTGTTTCTGCCGTCGATCACCTTGGGAACGTAAATGGGACCGCCGAGGGTTCCTCCGAACTGGTTTCTTTTGAGAATGTTGCGCGGACGCCCTTGTTGATTGCTGAAGAAATCGTTGGCGTTCAGATCGTTATTGCGCAGATAATCGTAAGCGGTGCCGTGCAGGGAATTAGTGCCGCTCTTGGTGACGACACTGACAATACCACCCGCGTTACGGCCATATTCGGCGCTGTAATTACTCTCCAGCACACGAAATTCCTGCACCGCGTCCGGATTCGGATTCGCTACATAGGAGTTATTCAGCAGGTTATTGTTGTTGCCGCCATCGAGCAGGAAGGTGACGGAATCGGTCCGGCCTCCAGCGATGCTGTAGCCGCCCGCAGCGCCGGTGTTATCGGGATTGGAGGGCGTCACGCCTGTCTGCGTAGCCATAAGATCGAGAACATTGCGTCCGTTCAACGGCAGCTCATAAACCGCTTGTCCGGTGACTGTTCCGCCAAGGGTAGAGTTTTGCGTTTCGACGATGCTGCTTTCCGCGCTCACTTCGACTGTGCTGCTGACAGTACCGACCTGAAGCTTGAGATCGATACGAAGGGTCTGATTAATTTCAAGGGAGTTCCCGCTGTTTGAAACGATTTTGCTGAAACCGGGCGCTTCGGCGGAAACCTGGTAATTGCCAGGAGGCAGTTGCGAGACCTGATAAAAACCATTGGTGTCCGTAGTCGCTGTTTTGCTGGACTTCCTGCCGACGTCAGTGACGGTTACGGTGGCGTTTGACATGGTCCCGCCACTGGGGTCAGTAATTACGCCGGCGATCTTGCCGGTGACATCCTGCCCGAAAGC
>JBJMGL010000134.1:0-2655 GCA_045807985.1 Bryobacteraceae bacterium | reverse complement strand
GGTGGCTCCCGATGGGGTTTATCACTATGCTGATATTCTGATTAGCCGTTCCACGGATGGCGGAGCCACGTGGTCGCCAGCCGTGCGCGTGAACAGCGATCCGCTGACCCATTTCTACCGCGGCCAGTCACGCGGAACGGATCACTATATGCCTGGAGTAGCTGTCGATAAAACAGGCGCGGTTGGGGTGTGCTGGTATGACCGGCGTGCCGATCCGGCGAACCTGACGAGCAACCGGTTCTGTTCCGTTTCCCGGGATGGCGGCGTCACGTGGGGGAACAACGTCTTTGCTAATACGAACTCGCAGCCTTGGCATGCTACAGATGCCCTCTTCAATCCCTTTTACTTGGGTGATTATGATGCACTTGCTAGCGACTTCACCATGGCCAATTCCGGGTTCCTGGGTGCTTACAGTTTTGTGAATACGAATGCTCTCGTACCCAACCAGGACGTGGGCTTGATCAGCTTTCCGTAAAAGTTACCGATTCATTGGAAACTGACACACGTGCGGGTTAGGAGGTCGGCCACCTTCGGCTTTCTTACCCGTGCGTGTACTTCCGCCTGATACCAAAGCGTACAATCTGACCGCTTGGGAGGCGCTCATGCTTTTGGCAGTTGGAAGAAGAAAGTGGAGCCCCGTCCGGGTTGGCTTTCTACCCAGATTTTGCCTCCAGCCCGCTCCACCACCTTTTTGCAAACAGCGAGTCCGATGCCTGATCCTCTTACTTCTTCTCCGTGTAAGCGCGCGAATGGTTCAAAGATGCGTTCCCAATAACGCTCCTCAATGCCACAGCCATTGTCCTCCACCGAGAAGCAGTAATAGTCGTCCAGGCTTTGCGCGCTGACATGAATGCGTGGAGTTTCTTCACGACGATAGTTCAGAGCATTGCCGATCAGATTTTGCAGCAGCTGCACAAGATGTGTTTGATTGATCCGCACGTCCGGCAAAGGACCAGAGCTCGCTTCCGCCTCCATGTCCTCAATGCGCGCTTGCAAGTTCTCGATCGCTAAACGAAAGGCGACATCGGCCGATACCGCCGTCACCGGTACCGCCGGTCCTCGCGACGGCTCCGCATAGTTCAGAAGATCGTTGATCAGCGTAATCATGCGGCTCGTCGCATCTTTCATCATTCCGATCAGTTGCTGTTCCTCGGAATCCAGCTTCGCTTGGCAGCGCCGTTCCAAAAGCTGCGTTAATCGAGAAATCCTGTGTAAAGGCGCTCTTAAATCGTGACTTGCCACTCTGGCAAACTGATCGAGGTCTTCATTGGACCGGCGGAGTTCTTTCTCGCTTTGCCGGAGCGCCTCCTCGGCGGCCTGACGAGCCGTGATGTCCTCGATGGCTAATAAGAAGTGCTCTTCTTCGCTCTTCTCATGGACTAATTTTCGTGCGTTAAACGAAACCACTTTTCGTCCCACGCGGGGAAAGTCACAGGTAATCACATGAGGCGCACAGGAAGTATGGTCCGATGCGACCTTTTCCAGGCAGTGCCGCAGAGCGGGAGTATCCCAAATTCCGGCTTCCAGATCGTAGATCACATGATGAAGCACTTCTTCCGGTGTCAATTGAAAATCCTGATAAAAGGAGAGATTGGCGGTTTGGACGCGAAACTCTCGCGTTAGGACAAGGAGCGGCTCCCGAACCGTATCGACAACATTTTGCAAATAGGAGCGCTCTGCTTGCATGCGCTGATTGCTGTGCTGGTGAATTTTGACCAGGCGTGTCGCAGCCGCCAAGCGATGTTGCTGGCGCTGTTGTGCCGTAATATCTTCAACCGATTGCAAAATCCAGCGCACTTCCCCCTGTTCATTCACCACCGGGCTGTTCTTCACGCTCCAGTAGCGCTCCTCAAAATGATGGCCTTGCGAGGGCGGGCGAATGTCGTATTTTAGAACGGGTAATATATCGATGGCACGCTGCTCCAGGGCACGGCGTAAAGAAGCCCGGGCTTGGTGGGCACTCTCGGCTCCCGAATCCTGCAGATTCGGGGGAAACACCTCAAACAATCCTCGGCCCACAATCTCTTCCCGCTTAGCCATCGTGACCTCAAGATAACTGTCGCTTACCGCCAAGATGGTATACATTGGATCATCCGGCAGAAGGGCTAGACAGGGTGTGGGTAGCGCCTTGAAGAGGGAGCGAAAGCTCGGCTCCACTAAGGGCGAGGAACTAGCGGCAAGCATGTAACTCCTTTACTGACTTAGCGACACATCAGTCGGCGCATGATCCCCATAGAGAAACCAATACGTCGAAAGCGCTATAAGTGGCAGTTCGGAAAGACGAGAACGGATCTTACACAACGGCAAGAAAGTCGCTGCCCTGTTCAAACACAGAAGTCCGATGCCATTAAATTGATAGAAACTTATTATACTGAAAAGAATCTATTTTTCACCTTTTTCAGCCAGGGTTAATCCTATTCTTGATTTAAAGATTAACCCTATTCTTCATTTAAGCGATGAGCGCATCCAATGGGGCGTCGCTAGTGACAGAAACTGGACGGCAGTTAGGCGGGGAGACGTTGAGCAGGATGGCTTGGCAAGCGTGCGTTCCGGCCCGCCTTTAAGCGTGGTCCCGGTGTTTTGCGATCGCTTGTTGGACGGCAGACTCGACCTCGCTGGAGAGAATGAGGAGACTGTTGCTTGGAATGAGCATAG
>JBJMGL010000133.1:0-18041 GCA_045807985.1 Bryobacteraceae bacterium | reverse complement strand
GTGGCGCGTTAAAAGCGGCACAATGGATCGAGGACCGGAAAGGCGTTTTCACCTTCGACGAGGTATTATTCGGCCCTGAAGCAGCCCCAAAGCCAAGATAAGGAGTACACATGTTTACCGGATGCGGCACAGCCCTAGTCACGCCCTTTCGTACAGATCTATCGCTTGATGAAGCGGCTCACCGCGCTCTTGTCAACCGGCAGATCGATGCCGGAATCGATTTTCTCTGCCCTTGTGGAACTACGGGCGAAAGCCCAACACTCAAACCGGAAGAACACCGGCGCGTTGTGGAGATCACTGTGGAAGAAGCCCGCGGGCGAGTCCCTGTACTAGCAGGAGCAGGCGGCTACGATACCCGTGAAGTCATTGAACGTATCGCCGAACTGAAAAAAGTAGGCGCTTCCGGCATCCTCTCCGTGACGCCCTACTACAATAAGCCAACCCAAGAAGGGCTTTACCAGCACTACCGTGCCCTTGCCGAATCAACGGACTTGCCCATCATTGTGTATAGCGTCCAGCCTCGCGCAGCCGTGAACGTCGAGCCTGCCACTCTCGTCCGTCTCGCCGAAATTCCCAACATCATCGGAGTCAAGGAAGCCTCCGGTAGCATCGGGCAAATGGCAAGCATTCTAGCCCGCGTCCCCGAGAACTTCATCGTGCTCTCCGGTGACGATGTCATCACCATCCCGTTGACTGCATTAGGAGGACGTGGCGTAATCTCGGTAGTAGCCAATGAAATTCCTGGGGAGTTCGCCGAACTGACACATGCCGCCTTACGAGGCGACTTCGCTCGTGCGCGCACGATACAGCGCAAATATCAGGAGTTAATGGAAATCAACTTCATGGAAACTAGCCCCGGCCCTGTAAAACTCGCAATGGCTCGCATGGGCCTGCTGGAACTGGTCTACCGCCTGCCGCTCGTGTCCCCGCAACCCGCCTCACAAAAGAAAATGGAAAGCGTTTTGGAAGGGTTAGGCCTGCTGGCAGGAGTAAAGGTTTGAAAGCGGAGATCGAGGCTCTCTTCGAAGAAAAACCATCAAGCTATTCCGAAGAACACCAAAAGCTTTTTACGGACTTCCGCAATTTACTAAATAGCGGAACCATCCGGGCAGCCGAACCCGACTCATCACACCCTATCGGCTGGCGAGTCAACCCGTGGGTCAAAAAAGGAATCTTGCTCGGCTTCCGTATCGGGGGAATTGTGGAAATGAGTGACGGCGGCACACTCCAATTCTTCGATAAATCAACTTACCCGACAAAGCAGATCACTGTATCAGACGGCGTGCGTATCGTCCCTGGAGGCTCCAGCCTGCGGGACGGCTGCTACGTAGGCCGTGGCGTCACCTGCATGCCGCCGATGTACATCAACGTAGGCGCATACGTAAGTGACGGAACCATGATCGACTCACACGCCCTGGTCGGCAGCTGCGCCCAAATCGGTCAAAACTGCCACATCTCCGCCGCCTCGCAAATCGGAGGCGTATTAGAACCAGTCGGAGCGCTGCCCGTCATCATTGAAGACGACGTCCTGGTAGGCGGCAACTGTGGAGTCTACGAAGGCACGATAGTAAAACGTCGAGCCGTTCTAGGAACCGGCACTATCTTGAACCGCTCCATGCCCGTTTACGATCTAGTGCGCGAAAAGGTTTACCGGGCAACCCAAGACACGCCCCTGGTCATTCCTGAAGAAGCCGTAGTCGTCGCGGGCGCCCGGAAAATCACCGCCGGACTAGGAGCCGACTGGGGCATCTCCCTCTACACGCCAGTGATCGTAAAATACCGCGACTCCGGCACGGAAACGAAAATTCAGCTTGAAGACTTGCTGCGTTAACGCCCCTGCGCTGATACCTTCCCTTCATCAGAAGTTTGCTTCAGCCCCGTTGGGTTCCAGTCTTCAGGTTTCGTGACTCGCGCTTCACCGAATGGAGCCGCCAGTTCCTTAATCTGAAAATCCGCTTTATCCCCCTGCACATTCACTAGCGTGTGTTGGAAGAACCAGCCGCGTTCATAGGTGCGCGGCTCGCGCAGGTGTCCTCCCGAGCTCGCCATGGAAAGATACGTCACGCTATCCAGTTCAAACCGCAGCATCTCATGAATGTGCCCGCAAATCACATACTTTATCCCATACTGAAGGGCCAGCTTGTGCAGCGGAAAATCCGGATTTTTTAGTAACACTTTGAAAATCCAGGAAGGGCGATGAAAGAATACAAACTTCAGTTTTTGTTTCTCATTCGCTTCGAGATCGCGTTTCAAAAACGACAACTCTTCAAAGGGCAGGGAATCAGAGCGGCTGTTATCCAGCACAACGAAATGGGCCTGCCCATAATTGAAACTGTAATGCAGAGGCCGTCCCGTATACTTTTCAAACGCCTGGGCGGAAGCGAGAGACCAAACATCATGGTTGCCGGGAACAAAGAAGAATTTGTATTTCCGGTAAGGCGTTAACAATTCATGGATGCGCTGCCACTCGGAGTCCAGCGTCTCATCATTTCCACCTTGAATCGTATCCCCCACATTAATAACAAAATCAGGATGATCCGCATCCGTCTCTTTCCAGGCTTCCTGATAAGCCCCGGGAAACGCGCCTCCCGTACGGTCACCCAAAATAACAAATCGAAAATTGCCAGCATCCTTAGTCTGTACCGCCAAGCCGCTTAATAAAAGCAGCACAACCACACAAGCTGCGCGTGCCCATCGCAACCCATCGGGTCTGTGAAACATCCAACTAACTAGCATGGTTGCCCGCAATTGGGCCTTCTCTCTCACTTTTCTCATGATCCTAAATACCTCGGCAGCATTCGCACAAATCCACCCGCCTGGCCCGATAAAGGACGTGGAATATGCGCAAGTAAACGGCATCAGTCTCCGCCTGGATGCCTGCCTTCCCAACTCTCCGGTGAAGACGTCGGCGGTTATCATCGTTCATGGAGGCGGCTGGGTGCGGGGGGATCGTCGAATCGACGTGGAACCGCTCTTTGAACCTTTATCGCAAGCGGGGCTGGCGTGGTTCTCAATCAGCTATCGTCTGGCAACGGATGTAACCCGGTTTGGTGTTGCCATTGATGATGTGCAATCAGCCGTTCGCTACGTGAAAGCCCATGCGGACGAATACAATATCGATCCAAACCGTATTGCGCTGATCGGCGAATCGGCTGGTGGTCAATTAGCCGCAATGGCCGTATTACGAGGCGGCACCGACGTAGCCGTAAAGGCCGTAGTTGCCATCTACACGCCGACCGACCTGGTATCTCTGGTGAAAAATTCCAGGTACGTGCCGACGCAAATGCAGAACGCAATCAAAGGATCACCTTGGGAGAGTTTCATTCTAGCGGGACTCTCACAGCTTTCGCCCATCGAAAACGTACGGCGCGACATGCCGCCATTTCTGTTTATTCATGGAACATCTGACATGCTAGTGCCCTTCGAGCAATCAAAACAGATGTGCGAACGCATGCGGAAACTAGGAGCAAGCTGCGAACTCTACCCGGTTGAAGGCGCAGGTCACGGTATCCGCTGGTGGGACTCCAGCCGGACATCCACCGTCTTCAAGAGGGTGATGGTGCCTTGGCTGCAGAGGCAGCTTTAAGCTGCCCCGCCATGCTCATAGTAGGAGGAAATCTTCTCGTACATTTCAGCCGGAAATTCCAGTGACTTATAAACATTGCAAGCATCTGGACTCTCAGGATCTTGACAAATGGGAAACTTCTGCTGATCCATCCACTCTAAAACCCGCTCACGCTTAGGCGGATTATAGCCCTTCGCCTCCACCTGTCGGATCAGCGACCGGGCCTTCTGCTCATCACAATCCTTGTCCTTCGTCAGTTGCTTGACCAGCTCATCGTCGGAGGCAAAAAACCGGCCGACCATGACAAAGACCAGCCGCCCATAATGCCCAATATCCTGCCCTTTATCCAGCGAATCCAGCAAATGAGCCATCATCTCACTTTGTCGTAAATCTTTTAAAGCCATAATCGATTCTCATCTTGTAGACGATGCCGCAAAAAGATAGTTTCTCCTTTTGTTCGCTAGTAGGTGCTCTGATTGATCGCAGTTATGCGAGTTTCTGCGCGGGGGCTAAGAATTGTACTCTTTTAGCAGAGGTCCTCGTTTGCTAAAGCTTTACGCAAGAATTCTTGTTTCTTCGTAAGGTGATATTCACTTCTACGCTAGAACTCAACTAATGCTGTATACTGTTCTGCTTTGAAGGCTTGATTAAATATTAACTTTTAGATTCTTGTGAAGACTTACCTTGTTACCGGTGGTTCTGGCTTCTTTGGCGGTATTCTGAAGCGTCGTCTATTGGCTGAGGGGAACCGTGTTATTAACCTGGATTTGCACGCCGACAACGAACGGCATCCGAATCTAACCTCCATTCGCGTGGACATCCGGGATTCCCAAAAAATGAATGAGGTGTTCGGCGGTCAAAAGTTGGACGGCATATTTCATGCTGCGGCTGTCCTGGCGCATGATGCGAGCAGTAAAGACTTTCTCTGGGCTTCCAACGTAATCGGCACCAAGGTCGTTGCTGAGTGCGCCAAGCAGTTTCGTGTTCCTAATGTGGTGTTTATCTCCTCAAACTGCCTTTGGGGTCAGCCTGTTGGCCGTCCAGTAACAGAGGACGAGCCGGTTAATCCCGTCGAACTGTATGGCCAATCCAAATGGGAAGCCGAGAAATTGCTGGCAGCGTACAGCGGAGACTTCAACGTTGTCTCGATTCGCACTCCAACAATTGTTGATGCCGGACGGCTTGGGTTATTAGCTATCCTATTTGAGTTCATCGATGAGGGACGACACATCTGGACTGTTGGGGGCGGACATAACCGGTATCAATTCATCTACGCAGAGGATCTGTGCAGCGCAGCGGTGCTGGCCATCAGTCATGATAAGTCCGATGTGTTCAACGTGGGATCGGATAATGTAAAAACACTTCGTGAGGTCTACTCGTACGTCATAGAACGGGCGCAGAGCCGCTCCAAAATAGCCGACTTGCCGCGTGATCTTACGCTTCTAGCCATGAAAGTCGGGCACAAACTTAAATTATCGCCGCTTGGCCCGTATCATTACAAAATGATTGCAGAAGATTTTGTATTTGATACAACCAAAATCAAGCAGCATTTAGGATGGAAACCGACGGTGACGAACGAGGAAATGCTCTGGCGCGCTTTTCACTTTTACTCGACAAACCGAGCTGAAATTGAAAATCGTAAAGATGTCTCAGCGCATAACAAAGTGGCCAAAATGGGCGCTATTCGCTTGCTGAAGTGGGTTTCGTAGGCGCTCCAAAGCGTTCACATGAGTCAAGCGATAGTGCTGACCTTTACAGGAGAACGGGTTATTCCTGGCGCGGTGGAGCCAGACCTCTGGAATGAGCACGTTTCTCGCTATTATTTCGCCCGAGAGTTTGCCCCGAACCGATGCTTGCTCGATATTGGTTGTGGTGCCGGGTATGGAACAAACCTAGTGGGGGCATTTGCTAAACAAAGTCTGGGGATCGACATCTCCCCCGAGACAATTCAATACGCAGCGTCCCGGGCTGAGAACGGAGTCCAGTTTTGCGTGGCATCCGCGGATGCCCTTCCTGTTCCCGACCAGTCATTTGGTTTGATTACCGCCTTTGAGGTGATTGAGCATGTTTCCGGCTGGAAAACTCTGATTTCGGAAGCAGCGCGAACTTTGACGGCAGACGGCGTATTTCTGGTATCGACGCCAAACAAGGTGTATTACGCAGAAACCCGGCAAAACGCAGGACCTAATCCGTTTCACGTCCATGAGTTTGAACTGATGGAATTTCAGAGCGCGCTGGAGAAAGCGTTTTCTTACGTGGTGCTGTTCGCCCAGAACCATCAGGAAGCGTTGGCCTTCGCGGGCGAGAACAGTACAAGTTCTCTCGGAGGATATTTATCGACGCCTCCGGTGCTGGCCGATTCCCATTTCTTCCTTGCAATCTGCTCAAAGAAGCCCATCGTAGTTTCGGCGTTTATGTATGCTGTCTCCAGCGGTAATCTCCTGAGAGAGCGGGAAACTTACATTGATTTACTGAAACAGGAAGTAAGTTCATTAATAAATGAGTTAAATTCACTGAGAGCGGAATTAGTGAGTGTACGAGATCAGCTTAAAAAAGTAATGGCCGATGCAGCCAAATTGCAAGGCGAAAAAAGGGCTGCGGCGCAATCGAAATGGCTCCGTTTAGGACGTTGGCTGGGCCTTGGGCCTAATTTGCGGGAGAAAGCATAAACCAGTTACTGCCAATCCGGAGTGTGCCGATTCGGCAATGGCTAGTAGGGAGTAAATCTCGTTTTGCTTTTGAATGCACGGCCATTATTCTCTTCATGCTGGCAATCTGGTTTCGTGCGTTTTGGCCTGTTCCCATGGGCCTTCCGGATAATGGCGACTTTGCCAAGGTTCTGGGCCGAATTAACGCTTGGCCAGTGAGGGGCCAAGAGGGACAACAATTCGATTATCTAGTGACGGACTATGTTCTTGATCCAGACCGCCACTGGAACTCTCATCTGCCAACGCTAGAGTTACCGCTGGCGCGTCTTGCGAAGGTAATAGCACGTTTAACTCTGCCCCAAGGACGCTTCGATCTTCGTATCTTAGGCGGCATACACGCGCTCATTCTAGTAATGGCGGTTTGGCTTCTGTTGCGGACGCTTCGACATTATAGTTGGATATGGTCATCCGTTCTCGCAACCGCCACTATTTTGGTATTTGCGGATGTAGAATACTTGGAGTTTTTGAATTGTGCCTTCATGGACGCAAGCGCGATCATGCTTTTGGTTCTGCTGTTCTCCCTGGGATTTACCATTACTAAGACGCTGCCTGCACCTCGTTGGGGGTTGGTTGCCGCTTTCAACCTTTGCGCAGTTTTGTTTTTGAGCACAAAATTGCAGCATCAATTCAGCGCCATTCCCTTGACCCTGTTTTGCTTCTACTTCGGATGGCAGGCGGCTAGCCGAAAAGCGAGACTTACATGGTTTTCTGGAGCCATTCTAGTTATTGGGACAAGTATTTGGATGATTCGCCACAGGTTGCCAGATTATCAAGCGGACTCAGGATTCAGTCTTGTCTTTCTAAAACTGCTTCCTTTGTCTAAGTCTCCCCAGCAATCATTACGGGAACTAGGCAGACCGGAGAGCGATATCAGATACATGGGAATGCATACCTGGAGTCTTGGCTCGCCCATGTCAGATAATCAGTATCGTGACCGCTTCTGGCACGATGTTGCCACCTCGAAAGTGATGAGGTTCTATTGGAGACATCCGGATATACTATGCAAAATTTTATGGCACGATTTACTTAAGTCCGGCAGCGACATTCCAGTATCTGAGGTTCCAATCGGCCTGGAGCGAAAAACTGTCAGAGCGTATGGCGCTTTTCGTAAATCGGATAATCCTCAACCTAATACGAGGCCTCATATGCTTAATTTTTGGAGTGATTTCCGACGATTTTTAGCTCTAAAAATTCCAATTTTAATTCCGGCGTTGTATGTAATCTGTATAGTGGTTGGACTTTATAAAATTTGTTGGCGGCCAACTCCAGTCACTCTCAAAAGGTGGCCGCTGCTTCTTCTGATGGGCGCTATCGGAATTCTTTCATACCTTGCAGGATCACTGGGAGATGCCACGGACACCTCGCGCCACATTGTCACCTATCAGGTGGCAATAGACCTAATGATTCTATTCCTGCTTTATAAAATCCCGCGGCAAACAGCACCCCAAAAGCATTCAGAAGCTGGTCCATCGATCCAAGAAAGAAAGATCTCAACCTGCCGCGCTTAGTTTTGATGAGCATGCCGCGTGGAACTCTAACGATCTTGCTTCTGCTTGCGTTGCTATTTTTGTGTTCCAGCGTTGCTTTTCTACCCTTACTAGGATTTGAATACGACGAAGTTATTTTTATTCAGCCGCTATTCCATCCAGCTCAGAGTTTCGCTTCTATCAAATTATTCCACCATGCAATTCCCGTGATGCAGACAAGCTATGCGGGAGCGTTAAAAACTTGGATATACGCGCCGATCTTTAGGTTTTATGCTCCAAGCCCATTTTCCGTACGGTTTCCGGTTGTAATTCTGGCAAGTATTACTATTTTCCTGCTCGGAGTTATTACACGACATCTGGCCAGTTCAAGAGCTGCAATTTTTGCTTGCGCCGTTCTTATAAGTGATTTGAATTTTTTTATGGTTTCCGTTTTTGATTGGGGACCGGTTGTTATTCAAAACCTGTTACTAGCTATAGGCTTGTACCTGATCCTGGTTCAGCGCAAGAAACCGCTTGCTATTCCGCTCGCGGCCTTCATATTCGGGCTAGCGATGTGGGACAAAGCGCTTTTCCTTTGGACGTTTAGCGGCCTTGTCTTATCAGGAGTTATTGTTGGCTTCCGCGTAATAAAACGCGAGATGTCCCTGAAAAAATCTGTATTTGCGTTGGCGGCTTTCGGAATCGGCGCTTCTCCACTTCTTCTTTATAACCTCAAGCACCATGGAGAAACTCTCCAGGAAAACACTAAACTTTCCTTTTCAGAAGTTGGCCCAAAGCTTACATGGCTGCGAATCGCCGTCAACGACCAAGCTCTTGAGAATTTCTTTGTTGACCGGACATTAGTTAAATCCGCAGCCACAAATCCCGATTCGCTGAACGCACTTTCTGCGCTCACCTCGCGTTTTCACAACGCATACAGTGGGCGATTCCCCGCATTTCTCTTTTTATGTTTGGCGGGTTTAGCTCTCGCGCGCTCCTCAAAACGCCGCCTCATTCTATGGTTGGAGTTGGCTATTGTTCTCGCATGGCTGCAAGCGGCAATGACAAAAAATGCAGGCACTTCCGTACATCATCTTGCGCTCTTTTATCCAATATTATTTATTGTCATGGGTATCTGTGCTGATGAAATCACAACCCGATTACAAGAATTCGGGAGGGCTTTCCTTGGATTATTTGCTCTGCTGCTGTGTCTTACTGGATTTGGAATCATAGGCGCTCAATATGTTGATTTTCACCGCTATAGCCCATCAATAGCCTGGACCGACGCGGATAAGATGTTAGCCCGGTACCTTACTGCAAATAAGGGCCATCAAATTCTAGCGGCAGATTGGGGCATTGCCAGCCAAGCCGATGTGCTCACCCTAGGCACTTTGCCGATTTATGACATCAGCTTCGGCCTGCAAGATCACAGTCTGACTCAAAAGCAGCTACAGAATTGGGCCAGGATAAAGCCGTTTATTGTGCTGCATACAGCAGAACATACCGTTTTCCCCAACCAGAATTCGAAGTTAGAGTCTATGGTGAAGGCAGTCGGCCTTACGCTCATACCAGTAGCAACAATTCAGGACCAAGCAGGTCATATAATTTTTGAGGTCGATGAGCTTACTACGTCTTCTTAAAATGCTCAACTGTAGGATCGGAGTAACTGAAAGCCTTTTGCGGCAGCGCTATTCTGGTTCAACCTACGGTGAAGTGCTTCTTCATCTGCTATTAACGTCTTGAGCCTGTTATTTTGCGCAGTTTCCGCGACTCAGCTAATCAGATCTACTGGAATAGACAAGGCAGTAGTTCTCATGCAGATTAGACGAGACAGTATGGAAGAACACAGAGCAACTGTCTCAGCTATCGTTCCAACCTGGAATCGCGCTGATCTACTACAATCCATTCTGACTAATTTAAAGGGGCAAACGCAACCGCCAGATCAAGTCATTGTCGTTGATAACGGCAGTACGGATAATACAAAACTGGTCGCAAAAGAATTCGACGTTGAGCTAGTTGACCTTCCCAGTAACTATGGCTTTGCCGTCGCTATTAATGAAGGATTGAAGCGGATACAAGGCGAATGGGTACTCATTATCAACAATGACGTCCAGTTACAGGCAGATTGGATTGCTCGAATCCTGACAGCGGTTCGCGAAGTGAACGCATCCTTTGCGACAGGCAAGCTGTTGCAGAGAGATAACGGCCGGATGATTGACGGCAGTTGGGATTTGGTCTCGCGTGCGGCTTATGCCTGGCGTTGCGGTGACGGCCGCCCGGACAGCTCCATATGGTCAACCCGGCGGCAGATTTGGTTTGCGCCTATGACGGCAGCGCTGTTTCAGCGGGACGTGTTTGAACGGATAGGACCGCTTGAAAGCAGGTTTCAATCTTATTACGAAGACGTAGATTTTGGCATACGATGCGCTCTGGCAGGAATTAACGGCATCTACGAACCGGCGGCTGTGGCCTATCATAACGGAAAGGCGACCTACGGCAAATGTGCGCCCCAAGTTATGTTCCTTACGGCTAGAAATCAAATCTTACTATTGGCCAAGTACTACTCGAATGCGACTCTCAGGCGCTTTGCATGGCCCATCCTGGTGGGACAGGTGCTTGGCGTGTTAGCCGCCGCGAAGCACGGCAGTCTGCTTCCAGCTTTGACAGGCAAGTGGGAGGGATTGCGCCAATGGCAACTCTTTCGAGACCAAATCCCGTTGAACGGCGCTTCCCAAGCTCCTTCCCGGTTTACGGATAAAATAGAATCCGCCTTTCTTGCCAGTGAACTGGAAATCCGCGATTTGCAACAAGAGATTGGGTTCGACTTCTATTGGCGGTTATACTTCAGTCTGGTTCGAACTCGGCCCAGTACTTTTCACCTATGAACCCTTATGGAATCTGGTTAGCACTCACTTGTTTTGATTCCTTTCGCCACGCATGAGCGCAATATTCCGAATAGCGGCAGGGGCACTATTATGCTTCTTAAGCCCAGTCCTACTTCTGCTAAGCGCGTTAATGCTTGGCTTAACGGATCTGTGCTTCTTCTGCCTTGGCCGCGCTCGTGAATCACTCAGTACTGCTCCTCGTTGGCATGCGGCCTCAATCGTTATTCCTAACTGGAACGGCCGCGATCTGCTGGAGAAATTTCTTCCGTTTGTTATTGCTGCCGTCGAAACTCATCCCGAAAACGAGGTAATCGTCGTTGATAATGCATCAACGGACGGAAGCGTGGAATTCCTGCAATCTCATTTTCCGAGCGTTCGCATTCTGCAACTCCAGCATAATTTGGGCTTCGGTGGCGGTTCAAACCGCGGGTTTCAAGCCGCGAAAAACGATATTGTTGTTCTGTTAAACAATGACATGCGGGTGGAAGCAGGCTTTTTAGCTCCCCTTCTTACGCCGTTCTCGGACCCGCTTGTCTTTGCCGTTTCGTGTCAGATCTTTTTTGCAGATCCTTCCCGACGTCGTGAGGAAACAGGGCTGACGGAGATTTGGTGGGAAAGGGGCCGTCTTCGCGCCAGTCATCATATTGATCCTGCTGTCCAAGCTCCCTTCCCATGTGCGTACGCTGGCGGTGGGTCGAGCGCCTTTGACCGGAAGAAATTTTTGGAACTGGGAGGCTTCGATGAACTTTTTCGTCCCTTCTATTACGAAGATACGGACTTAGGCTATGCCGCCTGGAAACGTGGCTGGAAGGTGCTCTATCAACCTGCCAGTGTTGTTTATCACGAGCACCGCGGCACCATTGGCAGAAAGTTTTCAAAAGACTTTATCAATTCCGTCATCGACAAAAATGTTCTTCTCTACTGCTGGAAAAACATTCACAGCTGGAAAATGCTTTCTGGCCATTTTGCGGCAGTTCTCACCGGCTCCTTCGTTAGCATGTTGTCCGCCAACGCGGAAGGGAATCATACTTTTTGGGGTTTAGCTCGCGCTTTTCTTCAAGTAGAAAGCGCATTGAAGGCTCGTTGGCGCGCGCGCGCGCTGGCGAAGCTCTCAGATGCCGAAACGTTGCAACGGCCGCTCGGCGGATACTTTCGAGATCGTTTTGATGCGCCGAACACCGCGGTTCCAAACCGATTGCACATTCTTTTCCTTTCTCCTTATCCCATTGAGCCGCCCGTGCATGGCGGCGCGGTCTTTATGAAGGAGACGCTGAATCAGCTTACAACTCGTGCCGATGTTCATTTGATCTCGTTTCTTGATCAGGAAAGTCAGAGGCCCGCTCAGGAGAAGCTGCGGAATATCTGTAAATCAGTTCAGCTTTTAGTGAGGGACAAGCTTCCGGACCGGCATCCCTCTACTGTGCTTCCTCACGCAATTAGGGAGTTTGCCGATCGCGATTTCGCGTGGGCTGTCCACCGCACTATTTATCTCCAGCAGATCGACGTAATTCAGATTGAGTACACAATCCTTTCTCAATATGCGGGCTGTTATCGTCACATTCCTTGCCTATTGTTCGAGCACGATATCTTCTTTCAATCGCTGTGGCGGCGTATGAGAGCAGGCGCGTTCTCAGCCATTGGACTTCTTGAGTATTTCCGAATGTTGCGGTATGAATTGAACCAAATTAGGCGAGTTGACCGGGTGCAGGTGTGCAGCAATGATAATGCAAAATACTTGCTTCAGTTTGCTCCAGAACTGGAGACGCGCATCGATGCAGACCTCAGGTCAGGAATAGACCTTCGGCAATATCAATTTGTGCCGCATGGCCGTGAGCCGGGCACCCTCCTGTTTGTAGGAAATTTTCTTCACTCGCCAAATGTGGAAGCCCTGCATTGGTTTGCGAGGGAGGTTTTCGACTATGTTTTACAGGCATGCCCTACGGCGCGTTTAGTGGTTATTGGCAATGCGCCACCTTCTTCGCTTGACTATCTTAGAAAACATCCAAATGTGCAAATGACAGGATTTGTTCCTGATGTGAGCGAGCCTTTCAGGCGATATGCAGTCTTTATCTGTCCTGTCCTCAGTGGATCTGGCATCCGGGTGAAATTGCTCGAAGCATTTGCGTCAGGTATTCCAACTGTTTCAACAACGGTTGGCGCGGAAGGACTAGCCTCTACATCTGGCAGCATTTGTGAACTGGCCGATTCGCCAGCCGAATTTGCAAGCTCCGTTGTAAAGCTTCTAAACGATCCCGCATACGCGGAGGCTATGGCTCGTCGCGCGCGGCGTCTGGTGGAAGAAAGGCACAATGCCCGTGAAGCTGCTGAACGTCTGATGGACGTTTATCGGCAGGAAGTGAGCAGGCGTAGAACGCGCAGCATCAGGGAGCAGCCAGCTCCGATTGCGCATAAGTTTTCCGCGTAAGCGGCAGGAATCCGGTTCGATCTTTCTCGGGCTCCACAAGCCAGGCTTGCCGGTCACTGAAATACCTACGGAGTTGCATGTCGTCCTTAAATCCCATGGAATTAGCCCAGATAACTTTGCTCTTATTAATATCCGCGCCATTGTATACCCACTCCTCGTGCGGCGTATGATTGTCCGCGTAGCGGACTAAGACAAGATGTTTACCCGGCATTGCCTCAATCTTGGACAAAATTGAGGCGCGCGCGTCGCCGTACGGCCAGGAAGGGTGCTCCCAAAAGTTTCCCGGTGTGATGTGAAAACGCTCCATGAACAAACTAAGGGCTGCGCCGCACGCGACACACAGGACAAGGCTCGTCATCACTCGTTCCGGCATAATGCCTCTGCGACAGGCTCCGACATAAATCTGCCTCATTCCGCCTACGAGTAACGCATAGAAGAGAGCCGTCTCCGGCGCAACATGCTGGGGATAGGCCATGAGCTGCAGCGTATTGAGACTCAACATGAAAAGCACGATGTAGAAGAGTGGACGAAGCTTGCGACTCCGGAGAGTCCATGGCAGCATCAGCAGAGGCAGCGTGAGTTCCGGACCTACATAGAACTCCCATAAAATGGCGGCTCTATTGCACCAGCTATGCACCATGCGCCCGAGGGTTAAATACCGTGTCCGGTAGTAAAGCTCCAAAAAGTGCATGTTCCTCAGATTTGGATGCCGGTAAGTGATTTTCTTCGGAGGCAAAAACGCCAGATTTTCAGGCCAGCCGTATGTGTCACGATTCACTACATACGGCATCTTCAACGGGTTGCCTGTCACTCGCCAGGAGTAGTAGCCAGTAAACATTCCTCCCAGGAGAAGCAGGAGAGATCCGGGCACGAGGACCGGCCACCGAATAACCGGGTTCCCCTGGGCGCCTTTCCAGCGCCAAAAAACTGCCATGCCAAAGCAGATCAGCGACAAAATGCTTCCCTCAAGCGGGCGCGTGTTTACCAGCAACACCACGCCTACCGCAAAGATCGCGGCGGCGCTCCAAGTCGGCTTGCGCAGGAAACGAGGCATGGCCCCGAAGAGAAGGGCGCCTGCCAGCGCAGGCACTGGTGCCGCCCCCAAGTAAGTATTGATCCAGTAACTTCCAATGCCAATCTGGAGCGCCGCCACCAGAGCGCCGCCGAGTGCCCAAGCCGGCGGCGTCCAGGCTTGCAGCATCCAGCAAATCGCGCCGCACATCAGTCCAACGCTCAACAATAAGCCGAACCAGGGATTGTGAAACACTGCGCCGAGCGCAAGAAATGCGGCCGAGCCGGGCGGGTACATGGAATTATAAGTAGGTTTCTGGATAACGTGAATCGTTTCGAAATGCCGCCAATAAGGAGGCGTGGGATTCGTGAGTCGCCCGGAGCGGAACGTATCCGCCAAAAGCAGCAAACTGAACTCATCTTGAACACTCGGAGGCTTTACTGGCGCTGCGGGCAGCAGAGCCACTCTGATGATCATGGGAAACAGTACGCAAGTCCAAACGGCTCGCGAGCGATGCTGAGCATACCTGTGAAACCAAAGACGAAAGGAAGAAAGCCAACGAGCCGGAATAACCCAAGGATTTACACAAAGGAGCAGGCACGCGAGCAGACTGATCCAGTTCCAGCACAGCAGTTCCGTCTCAAACGGACGCCTTATCTGAACAACAATGAAATTCTTGAGGATATCCCAACTGGGTATGTTGATGAACCCATGCGGTACAGACTGCATCCTTACCAATCTTAGTTCTTTCGTTGGAGTGATACTTCCAAGACAACTACCGCCAGCTCACGGCTGTCAGCCTCAAACGGGGCGAGAGCTTTGTCAAATCTGAATACCACGGGAAGCAAATTAGGGCCTATCAGTTTAGGAGAAATGTCCCGGCAGTAAGAGAAGCTCCCCCCCTTGGTAAAGGTTTCGGGCGCTAATGAAACCTCACCCACGTCCGCGCTGAGAGTCATGGGCCCGAGCTTTTGAATCTGCGATTCCGGAATGAACATTTTGAGTTGTAATATAGCGCCAGTCCGTTCTGAACCGGCTGGCGGTTGGAGGACAACCGCAAATCTGCGTGCTGCCCATCGCCATTGGTTTTGTTCCAAATCGTAGAAGCCGTCAATGAGCTGTTTTGCCGAATACTTATCGGACATTCTTAAATCGCTAGAAGGCGGCGGAACGTGTTTTCTGTGGCAGCCAGCAAGGGACATTGAAAAAATAACCAGGTTGATACAAACGGCGCGGACCATCGTCTGTTTCTTATCCAAAGACGTAATCCTAAGCATAAAGGAGCAAGTGAGAAAGGCGTACCACCTTAAGTCGGACGGACAATCTGAATGGCGGAAACGACTACACCCAACTCCCGGGCGTCCCTTTCTGAGGGAGGCATCGCTTTGTTCAAGCTGAAATCCACGGAGAGGATGTCGGCAAACAGAGCGCCTGTGGGAACATCGACAATGTACTCGTAGCTTCCTCCCTGACGAATTCTCATGGAGCGGAGCCGGTAAGCGACGATTTGCGCTGTTAATTTGATGGGACCTAATGCTTTAATCTCATGATCGGGAACAAAGAAGCGAAGGTGAATTTGGGCGCCGCTTTGTTCAGAGCCAACGGGCCGCTGCAGAGCCACCGTAAACTTCCGGGTAGTCCAGCGCCAGGAGTTATCAGATAACTCATGGAACCCCCATAGAAGCTGACTTGTTACTTTTGGTTCAGCAACGCTTACAGTACTACTTAGGGAGTTATCACGGGTCTGACTACCGCGTTGATATAGGTCAAAGGAGTCCGGCTGGATCGTTCCTGTACGCCAAAACGTTTGCCCTTCAAAGTGCTTTACCAATTTGTAGCCACTTCCTGCTACTAGGCGTGTCCACAGTAGCTTCTCAGGCGGCGACAAGTAGCCGACCAGCACGTAGTCGGGGCTTGACGAACCGAGATGC
Organism: Bryobacteraceae bacterium; assembly: GCA_045807985.1. Classification (GTDB taxonomy): domain Bacteria; phylum Acidobacteriota; class Terriglobia; order Bryobacterales; family Bryobacteraceae; genus Bog-105. Next base: position 2,049 of record JBJMGL010000133.1, on the reverse strand, counting down.
TCAACAGAATCATTCGTGTGATTGCGCCTTGACCAATCCCAAAATGCCCGGTTCTGACCGGAATTGAAATTCGCGAAAATGTTTTTCGGGAAGTACGGTTGAACTCCAACGCAGGAAACGCCAATGGCATACAGCCGCTTTCCAGTGAGACCGGCCTTTTTGATGTAACTTGCCGCGGCTAAACTGCCGGAGTATGCGTTCTTCCAGTCGTAGCGGGTTGAAGCAAACGTCCAGTAACACTGGACGACGATGACTGTCAAAAGAGCGACAAGAACCGGGAGCGTGGGTTTTATGTTAGTTGAAGAGATCCAAACGCCAAAGAGCCAGGCGAAAAAGAGAAAGCCCCAATGCCAGTAGAAGGAGTACATCACCGCGCCAAAAACGCAGAGGAGAAAGCTCGGCAGAAGAAATAGTAACCAGCCTCCGCCTCTCCAGAGGAAGGGAACAGTGAGCGCAATGACGACGAGAGGTAGAATTCCCTCGCCGAATGCTTGCCGAAAGCCAAACTTTGTGACAGTGAGGAAATTCTGGATGGACCAATCGGGAACTCTGGCGAAGGTAATATCCCGGGTCGGCCAAGTTAGCAGAACAAGAATAAGCAGCACCGTGAAGTAGACAATTCCATTAGTAATTACCTTTGTTTTTGCAAGGCGATCAAGAGCATGCCAATGCGCGGCAATCCGCGCGTGGAACACAAACCAGATTGAGAGGGACAAAATGAAAGCTTGCGCATTCACAGCGGCTAAGAAACAGAGCAGGACTGTTATGAGCCTGCCGCGCCGGATACCTTCTTTGTAAACAGTTGCGCAGGAAAAGAGCAGAATAGGCACAAGGGCGTAATTGCGGGCAATCACAGCATATTGATAAGAGAGGAAAAACGTGAAAGGCAGCAAAAGCCTGATAGGAAGCGGAAAGGGGGCGTACCGTAGCAGAATCCAAATGGCCGCCAAGCCGGCAACTCCGGATATTATGTTAATCCCGGCATAGGGAACGCCAAGGCGAATGCAGAAATATAAGAGAGTGTGCCAAAGCCCTGGAGACCCCTCATAGCGCAGTAGCTTCGTCCAGAGTTCGAGGAGATTCGAATCACGCGCCAGCAGCCAGGACTGCGCCTCATCCACCCAAGGTTCGTGATGAGCGATGTTGAAGGCAAGCAATGCCGTGTACGCCGCGACGGCGCACCACAGCGCCAGTCGGCACCGAAGAGCGTTGCGGTTTAAATACGATTCAGACTGAGTTACGATGCTCACGTAGCAGCCGCTGCTAGCATAACCTTATGACCGGATTGCTCAGGAAAAGCCGCCCGCCATTCGGCCGCGTGCTGCTGATTGAGAGCGGTTCCCGGCACGTAGCGGATCGATTTCTCCATCACCTGTATCAGCTCGAAAAGTGTGGCCAAGTGGATGTCCTTACCTGCTTCAGCACCCCTCCTGAAGCTTTCCAGAATTGTCGCGGCCAAGTATTCTTTGTAACTGATCCGGCAATTGCGGGAGATCGCCGGCAGTTCCTGCGTACAATAGCATCCACGCCTTACGACATTGTTGCTGTGCTTCGTACCGGCAGCGGGATTCTTCGTAAGTGGAAGTGGGCGATTGCTCTATTAACACGGGCCAAGATCCTGATTGTTAAGGAGAATGCAGGCTTCGTTTTCCTGGATTATGGCTACCTGCAAGATATCAAAATTGACGTTCCCCGTCTCAGACGGGAGCACATAACCGGTCTTCGCCTCCTTGGTGAAGTTCTCCTCATGCCGTTTATGATCTTGTACCTTTTCCTGTATGCTGGTTGCGTTCATTTGCGCCGCTTGCTCCGAAATGGAGTGCGGGTTTTCTCGTAATTTGTTACAGTTCCGCGTTTCGCCTCGTCAATAATCAATAAACATGGCAGACCATGATACAAGCGTGTTAAAAGCGCTAAATGACCTAATTGCGACCTGTCACGACGCGGAAGAGGGCTACGCGAAAGCGGCAAAAGCCGTGCATGATAATGCGCTCAGCGCTCAGCTCACTGGAATATCAGGACGTCGCAGCCAGTTCGCTGACGAGCTAG
>JBJMGL010000132.1:0-3327 GCA_045807985.1 Bryobacteraceae bacterium | reverse complement strand
GATGTGACACGCGCTCCCATCATTGGCGATCACGTGACCATCTATGCCGGAGCGAAAGTGCTCGGTCCCATCCGGATCGGCCATCACGTGACGATTGGGGCGAATGCGGTGGTGGTGAAGAGTGTGCCGGATCATTGTGTGGTGGCGGGAGTTCCCGCGCAGATCATACGGCGGGACGGCATCAGGTGAGAGAGCCACTATGAGCAGATAGGCACTGGTCTGCCGGGGGGCCACGACAAGCGGAGCCGACGCTGTACACTGAGCAGCCATTTCGCTGGCAAAACCAGTCATAACGATAGGCGATCAAACTGAAGCCCTAGCCGTGATTTCTCACAAACACGAAGCCAAAGGGAATCAGCGCGGGTGAGTGCGTCAGCAAAGATGGCAGAAGATGCGTGGGACCGAGAGGCGAGTTCAGATTCTGTGCTGATGGCATGTTTGTTGGAGCAGACAGAGTCCTGAAAAGCGAGTACAGACACAGCCCTGCTGTTGGATGTTGTCAGAGCAAGAGCGATTGTTTTGAGTTTACACGCGTGAGCAGGGTTCAACAGCGGAGTTGCTGCCAAGCCTGCGTAAAGAGCGCCTGGAGCGGAAAGCTCGAAGCGAGTGAGATCCAGACTTTCCGCGCCGTGAGGCGGATCTGTGCTCCGATTTTCAGTAGCCGCAGACGAATCGTCATGGCTTGCGCACAGGCCAGTTCGGTTCCCGGTAGAGCAAGCCGCCGCAAACCCTGAATCAGCACGTAGGCCATGGCGGAGAAGTACAACCGCAGTTGATTGGCCCGCAGTGTTTCCGCACTCACCCGACTGGCAAACAAAGAGAACTGTTCTTTAATCCGATTCTCCATCTCCCCTCGGGCGCAGTACAGTTCCTCGTAGAGCGGTTGTGGCGGCCAGGCGTCCGGGCTTACGTTCGTCACCAGAAAACGCGGGTTCTCGCCTTGGGCCAGATACTCGGCTTTGGCAATGACGCGCCGGGCCCGGCTCCAACTGCCTGTGGTCGTTTGGTAGAGAAACTCCGTAAATACACGAGACGGCTGATGGGTCGCTTGCTGGTGTTGTGCCGCTTCTTGCATCTGAGGTTCAATCAAGCGCCGTAGCCGCTCATTGCGGGCGAAGCCCAACACGTACGAGATGCCGTGCTCTTCACACCATTTCATCAACTCTTCCCGGCAGAAACCGGAGTCGGCCCGAAGAATGATTTGAACCGTTGGCCAAACCTGACGGATCTGCTTAACGATTCGCTCCACCTCCGCCTGACTGCCTGCTGCGGCATCCTGATCGGCGGTCCGCAAACGCGCACACAGCAGGTGCTCGCCGCAGAAGATATACAAGGGCAAATAACAATAGCTGTCGTAATAGCCATGGAAGAAGCGTCCTTCCTGGTGGCCGTGCAAGGGCAGATCCGTCACATCCAGATCCAGCACAATGCGTTCCGGTGCGTGGGCGTGCGCTTCCAGAAAAACGCTTACCAGCAACTCGTCGATCGCTTCCGTCCGGCAGTGGATCTTTTTGTAGCGACTCGCTTTCCCGGTGCTTAACTCCAGCCGGTTCAGCGTACTCTTGCCTGCCAGGGGCTTTGTGCCGATCTCCGGTTGGCCGCTCAAGACCGCGAGCAGGGGATCCTCTCGCAACTGATCATGGTCACTCAAATCCTCGTAGCCCAAGGCCAGCCCATAGACGCGTTGCGCGATTAATTCCGGCACGCTGTGCGAACTGTAGCGGGCATCCCGCTCATCGCAAAAACAAGCGGCCAAGCGCGGCAGTAGATCCAACCGCTGATCCGTTTGCCGCAATAAGAGCGCTCCGCCATCGGAGGTCATCGTTCCGCCATCAAAGCGCGCAACCACGGAGCGTGAAAAATGCGCTTCGAAAGCCAAGCCTTCCTGGGTACACTGTGTCATAGCAAGAAGCCGTCTCCTGTCAGCCGTAACTGCTTGTGTGGAAACTCAGTTATGCCAGATACGACGGCTTTTTGCTACTCCTTTGTGAGAAATCCGGGCTAAAGTGGCATGTCTTGCAGGGAAAGCACTCCGGAAGCTCCCAGGGCTCCCGCAATTGCCTTATTCCAATCTTTTTGAGCGTTTTTGTTCTTAGAGTTATTTGTCTCGCTGTCGTACTTCTCTTCGATTGCATCAGCAAAGCCTTGATGTTTTTGGATAGCTGCTTTCACCTGTTGTGCTAGCGAAGCGGCGGAATGAGCCTTCAGTCGTTGTAGTTCCACCGCCAATGCGCGAACTGCCAGGATCGTGATATCAAAGTGCCCTTGCTCATGCTTAAGCAGATCTGACGTTTTACTTGCGCTCTTTATGACCATTGTTTCCGAACGATTTAGGCCAACCCTCAAAGTAAGATCCGGGAGCGAGTACATTCCGTGATGGGAGACAACCTGGACTCCTTCCATTGCAGGCATCTGGGTAGCGGTCTGGGCCTCATCTCCCGACCCATCGGGAAGGGCATCCACCACTCGAAAGTCGCTCCACGAAAGCTGAGCAGGCGTTGCAACAACCGTAATCGCCATTGTTGGCCTCCAGGGAAATTACATAGCAATTCAGAAGCCAAGTCCACGAAGTTTGTGAAAAGTCCACGCAGAAAGCCGCCCGGCTCGGTTCGACAATGTGTCAGGGATTCGGATGATTGCTGCATCCTGAGTGGTCGGCAATCCGGAAACTGAGATTGTAAAACGTGCCGCCACAACGTAACTGGTGACTCAGACATTGACGGGCAGTTTACCGGGAACCCCACATCACGAGCACAACGTCATACCCCTGAAAACTGACCGTAGTTCCCGGAACCCTGAATCGATGGTTCACAGGACTGCATCCGCTGGTCGGCAAGTTAGCGATAGGATCCAAACGCGAAACTAAGGCCACTCAATTCATCGAGTGTGACAATACCTATTGATCGCCTGCGATGAATTCACCGGTGATGGTCCCCTCTCCTGCTGAGGAGAGCGCCTCCAGTCTCGCCTATCTTCCGTCCCTGAACGGACTTCGAGCCCTCTCCATTGGCCTCGTTCTTCTCGGGCATTTGAGTGGAACCCGCCACTTTACAATGGTTGATCTTGGCATCGGAGACTACGCCAACTTGGGTGTGATCGTCTTCTTTGTTATATCCGGATTTCTGATTACCACTCTGTTACATAAGGAGCAGGAAAAAACAGGCCACGTTTCCTTGCGGCTGTTCTACGCACGCCGGGCCCTCCGCATCTTTCCGGCCGCTTACCTCTTCATTGCCTGCCTCTCGCTGCTTTGGGCGAGCGGTTTAATTCATCTTCATCCCGCTGATCTTTGGCATGCGGTCTCGTACACCGTCAATTACGAAGCGT
>JBJMGL010000131.1:0-11694 GCA_045807985.1 Bryobacteraceae bacterium | reverse complement strand
TTTAGAGGATTGTGATCGCAAAGGCACCAGGCTTTCCACCTTTTTGAGGCAGTGTTTCATTGATGTGCTCATTGCTGGCAGAGCTCATATACTGATTGACTTTCCACGTGCTGCAACGGTTCCAACGAATAGAGCTGAAGAGGATGCCGTGGGGTTGTCGAGAGCCTATCTGGTTCAGTATCAGGCAGAAAATTTAATTAATTGGAGCCTTGATGAGCATGGCGAATATGAGTGGATTGTCCTTCGCCAAAAAATTCGACGACAGCCAAGTATAAACGCGGCGGACGAAGCTGAGGAAACCTATTGGAGATACTATGATCGCTCAGGATTCCAAACTTATCGCCGTTTAGATGGTCAAGGCAAGGAAAGCATCATCTCTCTGGTCGATAGCGGCTCTCACGCTTACAGTCGTGAAAATCGAGTTCCACTCGTAACGATGCAAGTTACTGATGGACTTTGGCTGGCCAACAAAGCGGCGCACCTTCAACTGGAACACTTTAACAAATCAAATGCACTGGCTTGGGCAATCACCATGGGGCTTTTCGCGATGCCTGTGATTTACTCTGACCGCGAATGGAACCAAATCGTTGGCGAAAGCTATTATATTCAGCTCGGGCCAACAGATAGGTTTGGCTGGACTGAGCCGGATGGCAAAGTTTATCAGATTGCCGCAACCAATCTTGAATCGCTGAAAGAGGAGATTTATCGGGTTTGTTACCTTTCACAGGCGTCCGGTGAAATGGTAAGCGGTCATGCGCAGTCGGCTTTGAGCAAGCAAATGGACTTTGCGATCACTCAAGAAGTTTTGCGAGCTTTTGGCTCTACCGTGAAAGATTGTCTCCGGAAAATTCTGACTGGAATCTGCAAGGCCCGTCAAGACGATGTGACAGTTTCCGTGGCAGGACTTGACGAGGCGGATATTAGGGACTTTGGCACCGAATTGCAGGATGCCAAGGATCTTCTTCAACTAGGAATTGAGTCTCCAACGCTAAAGCGTCAGATTTACCAACGATTAGCAGCCAAGTATCTGGACGACGCCAACCAAGAAACAAAAAATCAAATTACACACGAAATTAATGTGCAGTTTGCTTAAGGGAGTGAAGCTGAGTGTCATATCAAGAACCGATTGAAAATCAGACGCCTGCCGGCGTTGATGTAAAGGAAATTGTCAAGCAAGCTATCAGCGAGTTTGTACGCAGTGAACAGCAGAAAGCTGAACCTGCCTATAAAGCTGAGCTACAGGACGAGCGCAAGCGGCGAGAGTCGTTGGAGTTGCGGCTCAATCAACTTGTGGACGAAAATCGGAAAGCCCGCGCGCTTGCAGAAGAGGCTGACCGGAGTTCGCAAATTCGAGCTGAATTACAACGACTCGGAGTCGCGAAAGTTGATCTTGCTTTCCGCGCCGTGAGGGACGATGTGGTTCGGGGGGAAGATGGTCGTTTGATGGGCCGAGGCGTGGAGAACAAGTCATTGCAGGAATACCTTGCTGGCTTTGTGCAAGAAAATCCTGAACTACTTCCGGCTCGGATTGCTGGCGGAAGTGGAGCGCAAACTGCAGTGAAGAATACCACACCGGTATCAGCGCCGATTGATCTTAACGCGATCAGACCCGGAATGAACAAAGACGAACTTGACCAAGTCAGAAAAGAAATCTCACGGTTAGTTTCGCAGTCAGTGTACGGTTCCTAATAACAACCTTAATAATTGTCAATCGTAACTAACACTTATCGCTCATAAATTCGTAAGAAGCGTAAGGCGAGAAAACGGCAGAAATTTGCCGTACCAATCACTTAGGAGAATTATGTCTATCATTACTTCAGCCAATCTGGCGAATGCAATTGTAAAGCTCGTCGCTGCTGATGCTTTACCTGCTCTGATGGGGAATCTCGTCATGGGCAACTTAGTAAACCGTGACTATGAGCCTGTGCTGGCGCATGCAGGCGACACTGTTAACGTGCCGATCCCGCCAGTTCTGGTCGCCAACAACATTGCCGAAGGCGGAACAGTTATCCCTCAGAACCCGAGCTTGGGGAATGCTCAAATTGTTCTGAATACGCACGCTGAAGCAACTTTCCAGATTCCGGATGTTACCAAGGCTTTGGCGTTTCCCGAACTGCTGAAAGCCTATATGCAGCCAGCAGTAATCGCTATTGCTGAGAGAGTGGAACGGGACCTGCTGAATCTTTACGGGCAATTTTCTGCAAATGCGCCTGTGGGCTCGGCTGGCTCACCCGTCACCGAGAGCACAATCGATATGGCCGAAACGGCGTTGTTTGCAGCGAAAGTTCCTGCCACTGCTCCGAAGTACCTCGTGGTTGACTCCAACGCTTATTCACAAATTCGTCAGATTCCCCGCTTTAGTGAGTACTACTCATCCGGCGATGCTGGCCTTAAAGCGCTGGTTGAGGGCAACGTCGGCAAAATGAAGGATTTCTTCATCTTCCGTTCACAGTATGTGCCCACCACGGGTTCTTCCACCGTGAATACCCACAATCTTGCCTTCACGCGTGACGCTATCGGCCTGGTCGTGCGCCGTCTTCCTCAACCCTTACCGGGCACGGGAGCTGTCGCCGAATACGCCGAGATGGGCAACTTCGGCATTCGGGTGGTGATGAGCTATCAACCGAACACCTTGTCACAGCAGTTTACCGTTGACATGCTCTATGGTTGCGGCGTTCTCCGGAACAACTTTGCCGTACAGGTCAACAGCTAACCAGCATCCCTAGTGCCAGTGCTATTTGGGAGCTGTTCTACAGCTCCCTTATTTTCAGGAGATATCTGTGGACGTAAAACAATACTTTCGAAAAATGCGAGAAATTGAGAATGGTTTAACGGAACCATACCAAGTCGTCGTTAGCCTAGAGACTTCAGACGGCGGTAAAGCTGGCATGGTGTGCGAAGTGCCGCGCTCCGTGGCAGCAAAAATGATTATTGAACGCAGAGCGGCGCTCGCCAGCATTGAGGAAAAGGAGCTTTTCTTTCAGCAGCAAGAAGCGGCAAAGAAAGCAGCGGAAAAGGCAGAGTTGGCGCGTCGAGTACAAGTAGCAATCATCACTGATTCCGATCTACAGACCACAGCGGCTAAGACAGTCAGCAAGAAGTAGGAGTAGATTCCATGGCGCTATTCACCGATTCCGACGTTGTAACGCTGGATGATCTCTTACAGTTTGAGGGATCTCTCGTACAAGTATCGTCTACCCACGGTATTGATGTCCAAGCAAAAATAAGGCTTGCAACCGATGAGATCGGTGACAAGCTAATGCTAAATCTGTTGCGAGCAGGGCAATCAGACCCGCAGTGGCTTACCCGGATGAAGGCCGGTTTGTCAACAGTTGTTGTGACATCCAGTCTGTATCGCTGGCTGTGCTTTGATTCGCTGGCCCGAGTTTATGCCGAAGCGTACAACCTTCAGCTTAATACTCGTTTTCAGGGAAAGTGGAACGAATACCAGCAGCAGTCTAATACAGCCAGCGAACTGTATCTTACAGGTGGTATTGGAGTAGTGCTGAATCCACTACCGAAGCCGGCTACCCCAGTAATTTATACCGGCGCCGGATCTCTCCAGGCGCCCTCGGTTTTCGTTCAGACGTCGTGGGTAGATCGTCTTGGTAATGAGAGTGCGCCTAGCCCGGTGAGCGGTACTATACTCAACGGCTCCGCCACAGTCCAGGTGAGCATGGCTGAGGCTCCTGCCCAGATACCGACGGCTGCTGCTGGTTGGAACATTTACGCCAGCACATCTCAGCAGGCTTTGTTGCTGCAAAATAGCTATCCAGTTGCAATCGGCTCTTCATGGCAGATGCCGAATACCGGCCTCATTGTTGGAGTCGACCCGAAGAAAGGACAGATGCCAGATTTCACTGTGGCCTGTATTCGACGGTGGCAGCGAGGTTAACGTTATGCTGCCTTTATCCATACTTGCCGTCCAGAAGGCTTCTGACCTGTTTACGAAGGGAACCGCTTTACAAGAGGAAATTTCTGTCCTTAGCTGGTCCTGTAATATCAACCTTCCACCTATAGAGGCGGCACAGATTATCCTTAGCTCTGCTTCGCAAGATATGAGCGACAGGGCTATTCAGCTAGCTTATCCCCGAATCTGTCTATACGGAGCGGAGATTAAAAATGCGCAGGTGGAAAAATTCAGATCGTTATCTGGATCTTTAGCTGCCGTCGCCGATATATGGACGAGCGGAAACCTTATCAGCGATGTTGACCAGTGGATTCATTTTTATGTCGAAGCTGTTACCAACGTCTTGCGAAAAAATATCGGCGACTGGGGGGACGGAATTTTCTTTCCGGGCGCCTATGATGTGCAGTTTCAATCGCCCAAGGCGGGCGGTTTGGGGTTTGTACAAGTGGCACGGGTCACTTTCAACCTGAATGTCAGTCGAAATTAGAGCCGAAAAATGCCAAGTTACATATCTTCCAATGCAAACCGCTTCTATACCGCGGTCGAGACATCGTATGCGCAGGCGGCAGTAATTACACCTGCGAACCGGTTTCCCGCGATGCAACTGCAAGCTCAGCAGATGATGGCGCAAAGTCGGAGGCTGGATAAAACTGGGACTCGCACATTTTTAGGTTTGCCAAGAAGCACAAGGCGACGCACAGCTTTTCAAGTGCGAACTTACCTGACTTCCTGGAGCGGAAAAGAGCAGCCGGGGTACGGTCCGCTGTTTCAGGCGACTTTAGGGGCAGTACCGCAGCTCTCCACGGGACTTATTGTTAATTCCACAATCAATACGACAGCAATACAGACTACAACTCCTCACGGTTTACCCTCGGGATCTGCTGTCTCCTACTGTGATGAGATTCGGTTTGTTGTTAACGTCCTGGATGCCTCAACTTTCAGTATCAATGCGCCATTCTCAAAGGCACCAACGGCTGGCAGCCTCCTTTGTCCTACGCTCACATACCCTTTGTCAACAAGCCTGCCCAGTGTGACTCTTTATGATTACTGGGACGCCGCTTCGTGTATCAGCAGGGTGATTATTGGCGCAGCCGTTGACACTCTGGATGTCTCCGTAAATGGCGACTATCACGATCTTGTCTTCGCCGGGCCGGCAGCGGATATTCTCGATGCAAACAGTTTTCAACCGGGAATCGCAGGCCTTAGCAGCTACCCGGCAGAGCCAACGGTGACTTCCTTCGATTATAGAGGTGTTCCGGGACACCTTGGGCAAGTTTGGCTGGGGCAACCAGCTAGTCAGTTCTTTACTTTGATGGACGCCTCGGTACAGGTCAAGAACAATCTTGAAACGCGTCAGTATGAGTTCGGGGCGTGTTTTCCCAAAGCCGTTGTTCCCGGTGAGCGCCAAGTAAAATCGAGGTTTAGCTTGCTTGTGCAAGACGATAGTCAAACAGATGCCTTGTATGTGGCAGCAAGGCAGAGAAACAGCATTACAGCCATGCTGCAGTTAGGCCAGCAACAAGGGCAAATCATGGGCATATACATGCCGAATGTTACGCCCGAGATGCCAAGCTATGTTGACTCCGATCTCCGCTTAGTGTGGACCTTTAACAATAATCTTGCTCATGGGGTATCTGATGACGAAGTTTACATCGCCTTTGCATAAGCAGGCAGAGTATTCCAGCGTTGTCTGGCGGAACAGCAACACATACAAGAATGTACGGTATGCGGTACGGAAAATGTCCCTCTCTCAGCGAATTGAGATGGCAGAGCGCATTCAGGAGATGGGATCCAAATATGAATTCCTGAAGGCAGGCGACGCGTTGGAAAAGGCAGAGGCTCACCTTGCGGATCTGCTTGTGCGCAAGCTTTATATCGAATGGGGTCTCGGTGCCGTTGAAGGATTGATCATTGATGGAGAGAAAGCTTCAGTTGAGCTTTTGATTGAAAAAGGCCCAGAAGCGCTTTGTGACGAGATTGTTTCTTCCATTCGAACGGAACTTGAGATTTCCGAGGAAGAAAGAAAAAACTTCTAATCGCATTCCATTTTCAGTTTTCCTCGCCAGCCGCGTGGGAATGCGATACATGCCGATCAAGCGGATTGGTAGCTGTGCGCAATTGCGCATGGGTGAACAGTTCAGAGCCAATCAACCAGAGAGTAGTTTGGGCTCGCAAGGACATCGTGTCTTTACAGTGTCCAAAATCAGTAATTTCAGCACAGAGTAAAACGTTTCTCCAGTATTTCCGCTTGTGGAAGCAGTTCGGAGGAGGTTTTCCCTGGTGGGTGGATGCTAAAACCGCAGACGCTCTGCTCATTCTAGACGGAGCGTGGCGAACGGAGGAGCAGGATGGCAAGACTTAGAAAATCAGTAGTTGACAAACTAGTTGGCAGTCAAAACGCGAGTAGAGCATCGAAGCCGCTAGATTTAGTAACGAGGACGCAATCCGCAGTCCGGTCGACCACAAAAATCAGTGCCGCCGCTGACCTAAAGAGGCTTTCTGGCAGCGGCACTACTGTTTTGGAAGGGATTCGGTTCGGCTCACCTTCTAATACTGGTGTGAAATCCCGCTCCCCGGCTGGCAACGGCAATGAGTGGACAAGCCTAATAAAAAATGCTTCGAGTGGCGTAGCAAGTCTTATCGGAGGAGGTTTCCTGGAATCGGGAATTAGCTCCTTAGTGTCTGGGATAACCAGCTTGTTCGACGGAGGTGATGAGGGGAGTGAAACGCCTCTCACGCGGTTTGCGCTTCCCGATTCTCAGCAGGAGGCCATGAATGTCACTCCCCAGGGGCTCTCGACCAGTGTAAATTCTGGAGGGATTCAACAAGGTGCATCACAAGGGCCGGTGTACAGGCAGTCAGAGATAGTGAGAGCGGTCAGGAATGCACTTTTGACTTCAAGCAGTTTAAATGACGTAATTTCAGAGATTTAAATGGCTACATTTCCCACCCTCAGCTCGGGCGCCGTGACGCAATATCCGGTGAGTGTTACATACGGTCAAAGTGTTCAGGTAATCCGTTTTTTGGACGGCTCTGATCAACGATTCTTAAATCAAGGTAGACAGTACCGAAAATGGCAGATCCGTCTTGACTTGCTAAACGAGTCAGAGAAGAATCAACTCGAAGCTTTTTTCCTCGCACAACAAGGCGAGTACTCCATTTTTGATTTTCCAGATCCTCTTAGCAATCAAACTGTATCAAATTGCAGGCTGGGCGCCGCAGAAACTACAGGCGATTTTGTCGGAGTCGACAGAGGTTCCAGTACTTTGTGGGTAATTGAAACAAATGGCTGACCTTTTCTATCCGCAACTCACAAGTGGCGCTCTTGCGCAGTATCCATTGCGCAAGACTAGAATCACACGCACGACTAAGAACATTCTGGCCGATGGTAATGTGATTTTTTTACCAGATCCCGGTGCGAACAGGACAATTTGGCAACTCGAGTACTCTCACCTTTCCTTTACCGATATTCAGTTATTAGAGTCCCATTTCACAGCCTGCAAGGGTCCATTAAGCTCATTCACTTTTATTGATCCAATCGGAAACATGCTGGTGTCGAGTACGGACCTTCGGGCTGCTGCCTGGCAGAAATCAAGTCTTCTGCAGATTCAAACGGGCATAACTGACCCGTTTGGTGGTGCAGCAGCACAAAGGATCACCAACGACGGTCAAGTTGCGCAGGAGCTTGTACAAAGCTTGACAGTACCCACTGGTTATCAGTATTGCCTTTCGTTGTACGCCACCGCAGCGGGACCAACTCCTATCACCCTTTTCCGGCGAGGCCCCACCTCTCAGCAATCGACACGAATGACTGTAAATCCAGGCTGGAACCGATTGACTTCAAGTGGACGCCTAAATGACAGCGGGCCCACTTTAACTGTGGGGATCAGTCTCGATCCAGGAGCGCAAGTAAGCATATTTGGGCTGCAATTAGAAGCGCAAATCTCGCCCTCCCGTTATCAACCTACTATGCGAACTGGAGGGGTACACGCAAATGCTCACTGGGCGATTGAACAACTCCAAATGATAGCCGAAGATGTTGACTCATACGCCACAACTGTAAGCATCGAGATCGCAACCTAAGAAGACACTTATGTTAACGATTAATCAAGCGAAGCAGCAAGCACAAACCGATACTCCGTTACTTTTCTTTGAGTGCGTTCTGCCTTCCGGTGACGTAGAGCGGTGGTGTACGCATAGTGTCATCCTGAACGCGCAACCTTATTCGGCGAGAGTTCTCAGGCATAATTTGTTTGACCTGCAACTGTCCGCCGACGACGCAATGGATGGCGTATCCCAGGTTTCCATTACGTTGGCTAACGCTGACTCAGCGCTGTCGGAGCTTAATGCTGCGATCGGCTTCAAGGGTTCACAGCTCATCGTCTACTTTGCGTTTGTCGACCTCCGCAGCCGAATGGCTACAACCGAGAGTACTGTGCTATTCCGCGGCATTGCCGGGGATCCGGATGAGATTACCGAAGACTCCTTCACGCTCAGTTTCTTGAATAAGCTCAGCTTGCAACGCATTCCTCTGCCCGATGTGCGCATCCAACGCTCCTGCCCTTGGAGCTTTCCCAGCACGTCTGACCAGCGGCAAGAGGCGAAAGATGGCGGTATAGACGGAAACTCGTCACGCTTTTACCGGTGTGGATATTCGCCTGACTTGGCTGGAGGGGTTGGCAACTTTAGTTCTGGCCAGGTTTTCACAACTTGCGACAGGTCGCGCCATCAATGCGAGCAACGTGGCATGTTTGACAAGGATGCAGCAGGAAATCTGACCAGGCGTTTTGGGGGCTTTGAGTTTATTCCGTCGGCAATTAATGTTAGAACTTCCGGTGATAAGAGTTCGCATTTATCGACTCTTTTAACGAACTCCGCTAAGTATAACGATTCAGTTCCTGTTGTGTATGGGACCGGATGGTTGAAATCGCCAGTTATCTTCGCCCGGAATGACGGAAACCTAACTCACATGGAGGTTCTGGCCGGGTTGGGACCGATCACGAGCGTTCTAAAAGTGGTCGTAAATGACATTGAAATTCCGCAGGCGACTGCTGGAGTGGATATGACTAGCACCGGCTGGTACAGCATTATTACATCAGGTGCCAGAACCGGCAACTTTAATGCCGACTTTTCTGATGCTGATGGAAATCCACTTGGAGATCCATATGGAAGCCTGGCGGTTCTGGCAGTTATTGTTCCTAACCGGATCAGTGGTGGTATTTCTTTGCCGGTTGTGGAGGTGTTGCTGCAAGGAATGCAAGTCGGCATCCATGACTTGGATGGAAATTTTCAGGGGATAGGTTATTCGAACAATCCTGCCTGGGTGCTGCTCGACATTCTGCGCCGTTGCGGCTGGTCTTCGGACGAATTGAACCTGCAGTCCTTTGCCGCATCCGCAGTTTTTTGCAACGCCGTCATAAATACAAAAGATTTTAACGGGAACACGATTCAAATTCCTCGTTATGAATGCAACTTGCTTTTGACCAAGCGGCAGAGCGTGGCTACCGTAGTCCGTGGCATTAGGACAGCCTCCAGTCTAATGCTGCGATACGGTGTAAATGGACTTCTTGAACTCCTTCCAGAAACGACGTTAGCCGCGCAACAGCCGGCGCTCCCTGATGGCGGAAATAGCACAGCCTCTTTGGCCGGAGGATGGCCAGCTTACGAATTTAGTGATGCTTCCGCGCCGTTTTCCGGCATTATGAGGAGCCTCGATGGGGGTTCTTCGGCGCGGCTTTTATCTCGTACCGTTGCAGAAACCTCAAATCGTTTAAGCGTTGAATTTCAAGATCGGACCAATGAGTATCAGCAGGACAGTCTCTCGATAGCAGATTCTGAAGATTCAGCACTGATTGGCTATGAGGTTAGCAGCCAGTCTACAGCGCTTGGAATCTCAAACTTCAACCAAGCTACGCGAGTACTTCTTAGGCAGTTGGACAAATCAACAAAAGGAAACTTGTTCATTGAGTTCCAGACAAGCTTCCGAGCGTTGAAAATACGTCCGGGGGATATCATCGCCCTTACGTATCTCAAGGAAGGGTTCGACCGCATGCCGTTCCGCGTCGTAAAGATTTCCCCTTCGGTCAACTTTCAAACTGTTACTGTGTTGGCGCAAATTCACAACGATGACTGGTACAGCGATGACCCCGCCATTTTGGCTGGAGCAGGCAGACAGCCTGGGTCTCAAATTCACACTCCTCGCCCATTGATTGGCTTGATCCCGCACAATAGCCCTAATGGGACCTTTGAATACTTCGATTTTAAAGCTGAGGAGAGCATTCAAACGCTTAAGGATGGGACAGCTACGGACAAAATCACTGTGAGCTTTGCTCAACCCCGAAAACCTAGCGCAAAAGCGACCAGCTTACCACTACTGAGTTTGTCGCCACAATCTCAGACCACAGGCGGATCGCTAGCGGGAGGAAATACCTATTATTACGCTATCAGTGCGCTAGACGAAGCAAACCAGGAAGGCCCACTCTCTTTCACGGTTCCGGCGACAGTACCTGAAGGAACTAACACCAATTGTGTCACCATCACGGGGATCAGCTTACCCGCTTACGCACGCTCCTTTAATGTATACCGTGGCGCCAGTCCCCAAATGCTGTACTGCATAAGCACGGAGATGCCAGCCAGTTCGAGTTTCACAGACAGCGGGCTGCCGAACCTGCCGATCGGTCCTCCAGACGCCAGCTTTGATCATGTCAACTTGTATTATCGCTTTGAATATTCCTCACCTTTACAGGTCACAAGCTCGTCTCCAAACACCCTTAGCTGTCTCGATATGGGTGCCAATGATTTGGCGTATGCCGGTATGGCGGTTCGGATCACCGAGGGATCTGGAGTCGGTCAAGAGCGCTTAATTTCAAGCAATGACAGTACATCACTGACAGTGACAACGCCATGGTCTGTTCTACCCGACCTTACAAGCCAGTTCGTCATTTGCGAGCCTTCTTGGCGATTTGCTGCCGTATCTTCAGCAAGTCCTACACAGTTTGAAATTGCGTATCAAACGGGTACAGTCATACAAATTTCCGGCCGCGCGGCTAACGTCTACAATCAGGAAGGAACTCCTGAGCTTTGCCCTTTAACTCGCATTGCACTGGGGCAGGGTCAAGCCGATTTTGGAGTTCCTGCCATTCCGACCTTCTCGCTGGAGGCTCCCGGAGGTGGTCATCTTGTTTTGTCGCAGGTCGGCTTTAATAATTTGACGAATATCGCTTCTGTTTCAAGCGGCACTCTTCAACTTTTTTACTGGAATGAACTAGCAGATCCGAACTCTTGCAGACTGGCAGCAGCAGTTGACACAAATACCGCAGTTTTGCAGATTAGCTCTCTGCCAGCGGTGCAGCCGGGCAATTTCATCCAACTCAGCAGTGAGGTGATGAGTGTCGTGTCGGTTGATGCTTCAACGAAGAAGTTGTCCGTCATAAGAAGCGCTGGCGGCTCCACTGCGACAAGCCATTCAGCAGGCGAGGCTATCTTGAAGCTCGATACAAAAGTTATTATTGTACCGTTCGCATCAGAGTTTTTTGAAAATCGAGCTTCGATAAACTTTATTCATACTTTTAGCTTTCCCGATGCCCGTATCAGTACGGCTGAGTTTTTTGTGACAAACTCTTTCGGTAACAGTCAAGTGCAGCAAGTTTGTTTAACACAAAACGGGAATGGCGGTTTACGTACACTGTCTGGCGGTCAGTTCTCATTACAGGTCAGTGGGTATCTGGCAACGCAGCAAAATGCCGCGCCACCACTCATAATCGAAGCTTCGCATGCTGTCAGAG
>JBJMGL010000130.1:0-3689 GCA_045807985.1 Bryobacteraceae bacterium | reverse complement strand
GATTTCGGCGCAATCATTTTAAAAGAGCTGGTCGGTGACGGGTTAATTACACGGGAAGAGCCTCTACACCGCGAACGCCGCAGAGTTTTGCAGCCCGCGTTTCACCGCGAACAGGTTGCTTCCTATGTTGACGTGATTGCCAGCGAGTCCTCACGCACGTTGAGCACCTGGGATCATCGCACATCAGTGAATATTGGCGACGAAATGCGACAGTTAACGTTGTCAATTATTGGCGCTTCGTTATTTGGACCGGAGTTTCGTGAAAGTGCCCAGGCAATCGCCGATGTGATTCAGCGAGTGCTCAAGCGCACGAGGCGTATCGTGGTATGGGCTACCATCTTAAAACCCTTCTTACGCAGGTATCGCCGTAAGGTTCCGGAGGGCCGCAGCCTATTTTTTCCTGGAGAGCGCGTTGATCTTCATCGCATACTTCAGCCGCTCATTGCACAGAAACAACGGTCGGGGGCAAAGGATGTTCTCTCTTTATTGCTAGCTCAGCAGGGTAGCGTAGAAGATTCTTTAAGTGACGAGGACATTCGTAATGAAATGGTTACGTTCGTGCTCGCCGGACACGAAACAACAGCAACCGCTTTAACATGGGCGTGCTACCTTCTTGCCACCCATCCACACGTGCAGAAACGGCTGGCCGAGGAAGTTCAGTCTGTACTCGGCGACCGTGAACCGACGATGGAGGACATGCCTCGGCTTACGTATGCGTCCGCCGTTTTCAACGAGACGCTCCGGCTGTTTCCGCCGGTCGGTGTTTTTGGAAGACGGGTTTTGCAGAAAACGACCCTGGGTGGGTACGCTATACCCCAAGGCGCGACCGTGCTTCTCAGCCCTTACATCATTCAACGTAATAGCCGCTACTTTGAAAATCCAGAAGCATTTATCCCGGAACGATGGGCGAATAACACGCCGCCAAAGTTCAGCTTTTTTCCATTTGGCGGTGGAGCAAAGATGTGCATCGGAGAGCCGCTGGCCCGGACGGAAGGAGTTTTAATTCTTGCCGAGATTGCCCGGCGTTTTCATTTGCTTCCAACCAGTAACCGCAAGGTGGGCATCAACCCACGCATTACGATCGTGCCGGATCAGCCGGTGATTCTAGCACTTCAGCCGCGCAGCGGCCAAATGTTACAAAGCCAAAATCCTACGTTTATGCAGAACGAGATTGCCGCGCCTAAATAGCCACCTACTCTCAACGACGTAAAAGCCAAGACTTCGAGCTATACAGGCGTTGCACTGGCCGTTCGGGAGGGGCTAGCAAGACTGCGATATCTGGCAAATTACTGACCGGAGGGGCAGACACAATTGACCGAAGTTGAACATATTAAGCATCAGGCATGGAAATCGGCTTGAATTCCAGCTTTGGGCCAAAGCCGCAAACTGAGTGGCCGCGAACGAGCCAAAGCTGAATGCTCGCATTCTGGTTCACGTACCAGATGTGCGTCCGCCATCTTGCACGGGATGATCCCGGCAGCCAAGCATACGGGAAATCGGCTCCGGTCAGTGCCGGGTCCGATTCGCCCAGTATGGTGCCGTCCTCGGCGGTCACCAGCACCCGGAAATTTCCAGGAGGTTCTGCGCGGCCGGTAATCACCCGCTCCAGCCAGGAGTCCAATACATTTTCAACCGACGCCGGACACGACTGGTCAGGGGCACCGTGAAACACCTGATGTATGTTTTTCCCCAGCAGCGTTGAGCGAGGGAAATAATAATGGTCCAAGATTCGTACCGTCAAATAGGCCGAAAGCAGAAGACAGCCGATACTGGCTAGGGCTAGGGCCATTCTGGAAGAGACGCGCAACCGAGCTAAAGGCGGCGCAACAAACGCCAGGAGCGGCAGCGCCGGCAGAAAGTATCGGCCTTGAATCCAGGTGACTGTAGGAGCCGCGGGCGGATTCCAGAGTACATATCCGGCTAACAGCACTCCCAACACTAAACCCACGCCAGCAAGGCTGCCCAAAATGAGGTTGGGAAAGGCCCCCCTTTTGAAGTTAAGAAAAACGACAAATAAAACGACAGCGATGAAACAACCAGCGGCCAAGTAGAACCAAGCGGGAAGCGGTAGGGCTGCCCAGCCCAAAACACCGATCATCTCTCTGAAATAGTGTGGCCCGTATTGCTTCAGAGTCGATAGCACTACTTTCATCAGCGAAATAGGATGTGCGCTGATGAACCGGACCTGCGCTGCCGGGTTCTGGCCATGACCTTCCCCCGCCAGTGCTAGGAACGGCCTAGCGAGATACGACCAATAAAAGTAGGAGGCAGCGGCCAATCCTGCAGCCAGCAAGCAAAAGGAAACGGCCCGGCGCCAGCCGAGACGCTGCTGTGCTGCTAACAGTATAACGGCGAGAGCTAAGTGAACTGGTTTGCCGGTCACCAGGAGAAAAAGACAGAGAATTAAACCGAAACGGATCAGGACATGGTCCTCGGCCAGAAACCGGAGGCAGAGCGCAACGAATAGGATCGCCAGCGCGATAATACCGGCATCGTTGGAGAGGGAGGCGATCTGGAACAAGCTCATCGGAAGCGCGGCGGGCAGCAGCAACAAGAGCTGGTGTTGGGGCGCAATCCGAAGCGCCAGGAAGATTAAGAGAACAGCGCAGAGGGCATTCCAAACGCGCGCACTGTAGAACCAGACGTATACTTTGTTCGAGAAAAAGCGGGTGATGCGAATGCCTGCACTTTGCGGCATATAAAGCGACGGAGGATAGATGCCGGCGCTTGGAAATTCCACAAATTTTTTCCTGGCGATGGGCGCTTGGGTCTGAGAAGCACGATCCAGAGCACTCACCCGTTCCCGAATGGTGTGCAGCGCGTCTTCTGAGCGCAGAGACTCGGTATTCATCCAGTGCCGCACAAAGTCGGCAACGGCCTCCGGCAGTAGGCCGCCGCCCCGGCCCGTGGCCGGATCGATTTCGGACCGCCACCCGCCCTGCGCGATTTGACAGGCTCGCACAAAATGCCGGCTCTCATCCATCGACTGCATGGGGGGCACAAGAAAACAGAGGAACAGAACGGTAGGAAGAGTGATGCACAGATATAGATAAGGAATCAATCGCGGATTCAGCAAACAAGCACTGATATTCCGCAATTGCCGAATATCGGGAATGCCCCGAGCAGTTTTCCGCAGAGCGACAATACTCGCTTGTTCCATTTACTCAGCCATATCCTGAAAAGACCTATAAACCTATAAATAAGAATATGGCATGCGCCTGAAAAAATGCTCGTATGGTTCAAATTGAAATAGAGGTTTAGTTGCGGATTTGTCCCCCCAAAATATCCCGATCGCTCTGCTATCATTGGGCTTGGTCCAGTTCCGCTTGCTCCTGCTCACCGTCGTCGGCCCGCTTTCTTCGTGGTTCAAGGCATCTGTCTAACTTCGGCTGGAAAACCTCGCCTTGCGACAGCAGCTCGCTGTTTTGCGTCGGTCGGCGCCGAAACGGCTCAAGCACTCCGTTGGTCACAAATCTCGTGATCGAATGTGGATCGATAGGCCAGCTGACCTCAAATCACCAATTTCGATTTCTTGTAGGCACACTTGAAAATGCAGCTTGTACCTGATGACGGCTTCGCTATATTAGGACCTATATGGCTGCATTGTTAACCGAGGATGCTCCCGGAGAGATTGAGCTCTCGATTCTCATGCCCTGCCTACGCTGGCCACCTGTATCCGGAAAGCGCAG
>JBJMGL010000129.1:0-2966 GCA_045807985.1 Bryobacteraceae bacterium | reverse complement strand
GGGCAGGTAAACTCAACCCGCGATCCCCGCAATGTTCAGATTAGTGCGAAGTTCTACTTCTAATCTTCGGACTGCTCTTACTTGCGCCGTGATCATGCTGCTCTTTCAGCAGTTGATCGCGGCGCAGAACACGAACGAAAAGATTTTCAGGAAGGCATTACATCACTTCAGCGAGGCGATAACGGCGCTGCGGAACAAGCTTTTCTTGCCGTACTCAAATCAGAACCCAACAACCTGAGCGCACTCGGCAATCTTGGAGTGGTTTACTCCCGCACCAATCGTCCCGCCAAGGCCATAGAGACTTACGAACGCGCCCTCAAATTGGCGCCGGCAGAAAAAGGCTTGCTCCTGAATCTCGGACTTGCCTATTTCAAGCAAGAACAGTACTCCCGCGCCCTTCCCAAATTCCAGCAGGTTGAAGCCCTTGATCCCAATAATTTCCAGGCTCGCGAACTGGCTGCCTCCTGCCAGCTTTTTTCCGGGAATATCGAAGCGGCAATTCCCACGCTCGAAGCCCTGCGCCCCCTTGATCCCAATAAGGGCGGAATTCTCTATTTGCTAGGGATCGCCTATACCCGCGCCAAGCAACCTGACAAGGCGAAGCCTATCTTTGAGGAACTGCTCTCTTCGGCGGTGAACCCGGCACAAGCCGCCTATCTGCTGGGCCGCATCAATTACGACGGAGGGCACTTTTCCGAAGCCGAAAATTTCCTTCACAATGCCCTGAAGAGCGATCCCAATTTCCCGGACGCTCATCTCACCCTGGCAAAGGTGTACATCAGCGAGCGGGAAAACGAAAAGGCATTCAAAGAATTACGCTTACTCATCGCGGCAAATCCGAATGACGCGGACGCTCATTACTTCCTTGGGGCTTTGCTGGTAGGAGAAGGGAAGTTCAATGAAGCTATCCAATCGCTCGAAATCGCGCGCAAAAGCATGCAAAATTCCTGGGCCGTGGATTACTACCTCGGCAAAGCCCAATTCAAACTGGGGCATACAGCAGAAGCCATCACTCTGCTCCAGCAAGCTTCCGAACTGAATCCCGACGAAGAGTCCGTGTACTATCTCCTGGCTCAAGCCTATCGGACGGCCGGTAGAACCGCCGAAGCCAACACCGCGCTATCACGCGTCCGCTCTCTGAAGGCCAGTTCCCTCAAGAAAGAAGAGGTCATCACTGAGCGCATTCCTGGCACCCAACCTGCCCAATAAACCGGTTCCGGGTTATCGAGCGTGAAACGGGTACTACTGTCACCGAATATTAACGGCTTCGCAACATTCTGAAAACCTGCCTTCGTTAGCTTCAACGATGGGGGTTAAGGTTGAAGGTTATTACACCGATCCTAATAGGGATCACTTTCTGTGTTTCATCTCTGTTTTCTCAAACCAGCACGGGGCGCATTGCAGGGACAGTAATTGACCAGTCAGGTGCGGCTGTTAAAGGGGCAACAGTGACGGTTGTTGACGAGCGCACGAACCAGGAGCGCAAGGCGGCTACCAACGATGACGGCAATTATGCATTTACAGGCTTACAGCCGTCGAGCTACACGCTCCGCGCTTCGCAAAACGGATTCTCTGATGCGGAGGTAAAAGAAATTAGCCTTCAGGTTGGTCAGGAGATCCGGCGTAATCTGGAGCTTTCAATCAGCGGTACGTCTTCAGTTGTCAATGTGGAAGGCGGAGCGATTGACGCCGTGGATCAAAGCGATGCCAAAATAGGCGTTAATGTTTCGGAGCGCGAGGTCGGCAACCTTCCGCTGAATGGGCGGCAGGTTTCCCAATTGTATTTATTGACGCCGGGAGCGGTCAACAGCGGTAGCGGAACGTATGACAATATCCGCTTCAGCGGCCGTTCCAACCAACAGAACATTGTTCGCTATGACGGCGTGGAGGCCACTTCGATCATTGATGCCTCGCCTGGTAGCTTGAATGGCGAAACGACTTCGAATTTCCGTTTGCAGAATAGCCTGGAAAGCATTCAGGAGTTCCGGGTAGATAGCAGCAATTATCCGGCGGAGTACGGAACCGGCACGGGCGGGCAGATCAGTGTCATCACCAAGTCGGGTTCAAATGATTGGCATGGTTCGCTGTTCGAATACAACCGCAACAGCTATTTCGACGCGCGCAACTTCTTTACGCTCGGAAGCAGCCCGGATAAATTGCGTCTGAATCAGTTCGGCGGTTCGCTGGGGGGAAAGATCATCACGGATAAGTTGTTCTTCTTCGGTAGCTATGAAGGCTTGCGGCAGCGCACGGCCAGTCCGTTTGTGGAGACTACCTTGAGCGCAGCGGCGCGCAGAGCGGCCGTGCCCAGCATTCAGCCGCTTCTTTCGGCTTTTCCAGTAGGCCAGTTCTCAACAACCAATTCCTTTCTTGATGTTGTTTCCGTTCTTGGTCCAGGCTCGGTGGATGAGGACTATGGCGGTATCCGGTTCGATTACAATGTCAGCGAAAAATACAAGCTTTACGTGCGCTACTTCCGCGACCAGGGCGCTTCCTCGCAGACTCAGAACTCTACTTTAAGTCAGTACAATCAGACCGTTGTTCCGCAAAATGGAGTCGTCACGTTGACTCAGACGCTCACGCCGACTATTTTGAACGAGACCAAGTTTGGCGTCAATTCCGTGAAGGAGAGAGTTTCAGGACGCCCCGGGCCGAGTCCGGGCGTGGATCTTACGGGCGTTACGCTGAACCTTACCGGCAGCGTAGCGCTGGGCGGTATCGCAGGACAGACGGGCAATGCCGCGATTGCGACTCCTTCCGGGCTGATTCGGCTCTCCAGCGCTTTCAATGGGCGCGGCGCTCCTTACACGAATTACTCGCTATCGGGCATCGACAATCTGTCCATTATCAATGGCAACCACAATATGAAGTTTGGCGTCGAGTTCCGGCCCATCACGCTCTATAACGATCAACAGGGCGGCACGACATATAGCTTTAACAACGTCAGTGATTTCCTGGCAAATCGG
>JBJMGL010000128.1:0-1971 GCA_045807985.1 Bryobacteraceae bacterium | reverse complement strand
TAAGGCCGAAGGCGGAGGAGATTGCAGTAAATCCGGCATCGCGCAGCGCAAAACTGCGGGCCCTGGAGTGGGTTTAGAAAGAAGAAAGAATCATGGCGACACTGGCAACTTTTGTAAATCGTTTTGTCGGAGTGCGGGATCTCACCATTACCGACGCACCCCCGGCAGTCTGGACGCGCACCGAGTCTCCGCGTCTGCGTCCGATCGCGAACGAAGATGTTTATCTTTTTGTGAAGCGTATCGATAACAGCACCGTATTGCGGGCTGCTGATCCGGTTGCAAGACGCGCGCGCAGCCGCACTGTCGCAACCGGCTTCATTGCCGCCATGCTGGTGATTGCCGGTCTCGTTCCAGCCGCCTATAACACCATGGCCGGTTTCACCCTGCAGGACCTGCGGCAGGAGCAGGCCAAACTCAAACAGCAGGAAGCGCAACTCGACCTGGCCCAAGCCAAGCTGTTGAGCTACGAACGCCTGGAAAAACTAGCCAAGTCGCTCAAGATGGTAGAGCCCGACCCGACCCAAGTTCACATCCTCGAAGGCAAGAACAAAACCGAAGCGCGGAATTTGATCCCATTCGAATCGAAGGTGGTAAACGCCCGCTAAGCGGAAACGTAGCCCGAACACAATAGGCGGTAGGTTTTGCCCTGGTTTTGCATAAACCATGGTGATGGAAAATGGATACATCAGCGCCAACACAACGCGCTAACAACTCAACCGACCGGTTGTTTATTCTTGGGCTCATCCTGTTTGGGTGGGCCCTCATCGTTGTTTTGCGCCTCCTGGATTTGCAGGTTTTTTCCCACTCCCACTATCTCAAGCTGGCTGAGTCGCAGCAGGACCGCTTAGAGCAGGTAGAAGCCCCGCGCGGAGCCATTCTGGACCGCAACGGCAATTACCTCGCTATCAGCTCTGCTTCGCAATTCGTGGTTGTTAACCCCAAACGCATCCCCAACAAAGAAATCGCCGCTGCCTTATTAGGGCGCATCCTCGGCATAGATACCGCCAAGCTCCAGGGCGATTTGGAAGCCGCAGCTCTTTCGAAACATCATCGCGGCTATTTTGTGGTAGACCCGCACGTCTCGGACGAACAAGCGGAGACGCTGAAAGCCATGAAGCTTGACTGGCTGGAAATTCGGGCAGGCAGCCTTCGGAGCTACCCGAACGGACAGTTGGCCGCGCATGTCGTCGGTAATGTCGGCGGCGGAGAGGGCCACGGTGCTGCTGGTATTGAACTCAAGCTGGATAGGGAATTAGCTGGCAGCCCTGGCCTTACCCGCGCCAAAGTTGATGTCAAACAGCGCGCCTATGACTCTGAAATCATCAAAACGCCGGTGCCGGGTAAAAATATTGGTCTGACGATTGATAGCGAACTACAACACGTTGCCGAAGACTCTTTGAAGGCATCGATTATCAAAAATCACGCCGATCACGGAAGCCTTGTCGCCATGGACCCGTACACCGGCGAAATCCGTGCTCTGGCAAATTATCCTACCTATGACCCGAATGAGCGCCTGCATGCGGGCGAAACACCGCACGGGCGGGAGGATCTCGCCGTGGTCGCGCCCTTTGAGCCCGGCTCTGTCTTTAAAGTAGTTACTCTTTCCGCCGCCATGGAAACCACAAACCTGAAACCAGGCACTATGATCAACTGCGGTGGCGGCGTGATGACGCTCTTCACTCGTGTCATTCACGATTCGCATTCTCATGGAGACCTGAGCGTGGAAGATGTTCTAGCTCAATCGAGCAACATCGGCGCCATCCGTATCGGGATGCAGGTCGGCAATAAAAACCTGTATGAATACATACGCAAATTCGGCTTTGGCCGTCGTACAGGCATCGAACTGCCCGCTGAAGCTCCCGGCATGTTGCGACCCTTAAAGCGTTGGCAACCTACTTCCATCGGTTCCATCCCCATGGGACATGAAATCAGTGTCACCTCGATTCAACTGGCCCAGCTAGGGGCCGTCAT